>JBOICR010000209.1:0-9395 GCA_050740195.1 Nevskiaceae bacterium
GCGAGTCGCTCGACACCGTGCGGCAGGACCTGGTGGAAGTGTCGCCGACGATCTTCCTGGGCGTGCCGCGCATCTGGGAGAAGATCCACGCCGGCGTCGAGATCGCGATCCGCAATACCTCAAGGGAGAAGCGCGCGCTGTACCGCTGGGCGGTGCGCGTGGCGCAACGGCATCACCAAAAAGGGGTCAGATCCATTTCCGAGCCCGGGAAAATGGATCGGACCCCATTTCTTCGGTTGCAGCGATGGCTCGCTGACCTTCTCGTGCTGCGCGCGCTGCGCGAGCGGCTCGGGCTGGCGAAGGTGCGCCTCGCGATCTCCGGCGCGGCGCCGATCGCGCCCGAGCTGTTGCACTGGTTCCACTCGATCGGCGTGCCGATCATGGAAGGCTGGGGGCTGTCGGAATCCTGCGGCATCTCGCACATCAACCTGCCGGGCGCGTTTCGCATCGGCACCGTCGGCCGGGCGATGCGCGGCGTGGAGTGCAGGCTCGACCAGGACGGGGAGATCCTGATCCGCGGCCCGCACATCTTTTCCGGCTACCTGCACAACGAGACCGCCACGCGCGAGGCGTTCAGCGACGGCTGGCTGCGCACCGGCGACCTCGGCGCGATCGACGCCGACGGCTACCTCAGCATCACCGGCCGCAAGAAAGAAATCCTGATCAATGCCGGCGGCAAGAACCTGTCGCCCACGAAGATCGAGAACGCGCTGAAGACCAGTCCGTACATCAAGGAAGCCGCGGCGGTCGCCGACGGCCGTGCCTACACCACGGCGCTGATCCAGATCGAGGGCGAACTGGTCGGCGACTGGGCCACGCGCAAGGGCCTCGCGTTCACCTCGTTCGAGGATTTGAGCGCGAAGCCCGAAGTCGTGAAGCTGATCGACGGCGAAGTGCAGCGGATCAACGCGTCGCTGGCGCGCGTCGAGCAGGTGCGCGGGTTCCGGCTGCTGCCCAAGGAGTTGCACCAGGACGACGGCGAGATGACCGCGACGCAGAAGCTCAAGCGGCGCGTGGTCTACCAGAAGTTCGCGGCGCTGATCGAGGACTTGTACCAGAAAGATCCCTCGCTGCGCTCGGGATGACAACAAAGCCAAGCTCATGAGTACTTTTCTGCAACTGACTTTTTCGGGCTTGGCGTTGGGCGCCATTTATGCCCTCGTCGCGCTCGGCTTTGTTGTCATCTACCGCGCCTCGCAGGTGTTCAACTTCGCGCACGGCGACCTGCTGATCTTCGGCGCCTACCTGATGGTGTCTGCAAGCGCGACCGGGATGCCGTGGGGCCTGGCGCTGCTGGTCGCGCTCGGCGGCACCGGCGCGCTCGCGGCAGTGATGCAGCACGTCGTGCTGCGGCCGCTGATCGGCCGGCCGGTGTTCGTGACCGTGATCGTCACGATCTTCCTGGGGTTCCTGCTGCGCATCGCCGTGCTGCTGATCTGGGGGCCGGAGACGCACGGCATGCCGACGCCGTGGCCGACCGACGCCTCGGTCAACGTGCTCGGCGCAGCGGTCCTCTACAACACGTTCGCGACGCTGGTGCTCGGCGCGCTCGCGCTCATCGCGTTCTTCCTGCTGCTGCGCTACTCGAAGATCGGCGTCGCGATGCGCGCGGCCTCGCAGGACCAGGAAGCCTGCCTCGCGCTGGGGCTGCCGGTCGGCCGCATCCTGGCGCTGACCTGGGGCATTGCCGGCGCATTCGCGGCGCTCGGCGGCATAACGCTGGCCATGTTCCCGCGCTCGGTCGAGATCAACCTCGTTTACATCGCGCTGGCGGCGTTCCCCGCGGTGCTGGTCGGCGGGCTCGAGTCGATGATGGGTGCGGTGGTCGCCGGACTGCTGCTCGGCGTGCTGCAGGTGTGGGCGCAGGGCTACGTCAACCCGGTGCTCGGCGCCTTCGGCCACAACTTCCACGCGGTGTTCCCGTACGTGGTGATGATCCTGTTCCTGATGGTGCGGCCCGAGGGCCTGTTCGGGCAGCAGCGGATCAAGAGGGTGTAATGCCGAACCGTCCGCTTGCGGTGGGCTACGAGGACGATTTTTCGCTGCTGGCGGGGCGCTGGCAGCGCATCGGGCTCGCGCTGCTGGCTGTCCTCGCGGTCGCGTACCCGTTCGTCGCGAGCGCCAACTGGATCACGGTCGCCAACCTCGCGCTGGTCGCGATCGTCGGCAGCGTGGCCCTGATGATCCTGACCGGCTTCACCGGGCAGATCAGCCTCGGCCACGCCGCGTTCCTCGCCATCGGCGCCTACACCACGGCGATCCTCGGCACGCAGTTCGCGCTGCCGTTCTGGCTGCTGCTGCCGGTGGCCGGGCTCGCCGCCGCCGCGGTCGGCCTGGCGATCGGCCCGTTCGCGCTGCGGCTCGAGGGCCTCTATCTCGCGATCGTCACGATTGGCCTCGCGTTCCTGACCAACCACGTGCTGCTGTCGCTGCCGCAGTGGACCGGCGGCATGGCCGGCCTGGCGGTGCCGGTCCATCTCGGCTTCGGCGGCAGCCCGACGTATCTGTCCGAGCGCGCGCTGTACGCGATCTTCCTCGTCGTCGCCGTCCTGACGGTGCTGGCGGCGCGCAACCTCGCCCGCTCCAACACCGGGCGCGCGATGATGGCGGTGCGCGACCACGATGTCGCCGCCGCGGTGATGGGCGTCAATCCGGCGCGCGCCAAGATCACCGCGTTCGGCCTGTCGTCGTTCTTCGCCGGCGTCGCCGGGGGCATGTTCGCGCTGCAGCAGCAGTTCATCACCGTCGATCCGCCGTTCAACCTGCTGCTGAGCGTCCAGTACATCGCGATGATCGTGCTCGGCGGCATGGGCACCGTGTTCGGCGCGGTCGCCGGGGCGCTGGCGTTCGTGTTCCTGTCGCCGCTGCTCGAGATCGTCGGCCGCGCCACGCCGGGGCTCGACCAGCTGTCGTCGAGCCTGCAGAGCACGCTGTTGTTCGCCGTCCTCGTCATCACCTGCCTGGTGTTCGAGCCGCTCGGGCTCTACGGCCTGTGGCTGCGCGTCAAGCGCTACTTCATGGCGTGGCCATTCCGCTACTGACCGGGCCGGGACTAGAATCCGCACCTCGCAGAGAGAGGAGTCCGCAATGTCCGAGACGCTACTGCCGTACCACTCCACGCTGCTCGCCTGCGCCGTGCTGGCGGTGCTGATCCTGGTGCAGGTGCTGATCGCCGATTTCGTCAGCATCAAGGCCAGGCACGTGCCGGGCATGCCGGTGACCGAAGGGCATTCGAGCTTCCATTTCCGCGCGGTGCGGGCGATCGGCAACACCAACGAGACGCTCGGGCTGTTCCTGCTGACGGTTGCGCTCGCGATCCTGCTCGGCGCACGCGCGCAGTGGGTCAATGTGCTGGTCTGGGTCTACGTCGCGGCGCGCGCCGGGCACATGACGTTCTATTACGCCCGTATCGGCTGGGCGCGCAGCACGGCGTTCTCCCTCGGCATCGGCGCGCAGATCGCGCTGCTGGCGCTCGCCCTGATGGCCGCGTTCTGAGACCCGAACACCCGCGCGCCCTCGCGGCGCTGATCGCCGGCGGTGTCTGCATCGGCTTCGCGCCGATCTTCGTGCGCTGGATCGACGTCGGCTACACCGCCGCCGCGTTCTGGCGCATGGCGCTGGCGCTGCCGGTGCTGGGGGTCGCCTGGCTGGCCCGCGCCCGCCTCGCTCCCGGCGGACCTCCGCAAGGTCGCTGGGCCGGCGCGGCCCAGCCCGGCCTGGCCGGGTTGTGGCTGGCCGGCGCGTTTTTCGCCGCGGACCTCGCGGTCTGGCACCAGTCGATCCGGTTCACCTCGGTCGCCAACGCGACGCTGCTCGCCAACCTTGCGCCGGTGCTGGTCGCGATCGGCGCCGTGTGGCTGTTCGGCGAGCGCGTCGGCGGGCGTTTCGCCGGCGGCCTGGTACTCGCGTTGCTCGGCTCCGTCCTGCTGGTCGCGAGCAGCTTCACGATCAGCCTGCAAAGCGTATTCGGCGACTTGCTCGGCATGATCACCGCACTGTTCTACGCGGCGTATCAGCTGACCGTCTCGCACCAGCGTCGCGCGGTCTCGACGCTGGACCTCATGTGGTGGAGCACGCTGGCGTGCTCGATTTTCCTGCTGCCGGTGGTCCTGATCGCCGGCGAGTCGCTGTGGCCCGCATCCGCGCGCGGCTGGGCCGTGCTGCTCGGACTCGCGCTGGTCAGCCAGGTCGCGGGGCAGGGCCTGATCGCCTGGTCGATGGCGCACTTGCCGGCGGCGTTCTCCTCGGTCAGCCTGCTGGTCCAGCCGGTGACCGCGGCGATCCTCGCCTGGCTGCTGCTGGCCGAGCCGTTCGGCGCACTGCAGGCGCTCGGCGGCGCGGTGGTGCTGGCCGGAATCGTGATCTGCCGGCTGGCGACGCTGGCGAAGCCGGTGCCCGGCGGATCAGCGGGATAGCCGCTCGATGTAGCCGTTGTAGCGGCGGCCGCGCGGAATCACGGCCGCTGCATCGAACGCCGGCGGCTTGCGCGCGGCAACGTCGGCGAGCCACGCCTTCTCGAGCTCGCCCGAATCCTGCGCCGGCCATTGCTTCCGGACCGCGTCGCGCCAGGCGACGCGGCCGTAGCGCTTCAGGTACCAGCCGGTGAAGGAGCCGGCGATGTTGTAGATCTGCCAGGAGCGGAAGTCGTTGTCCGGCGTGTCGCCGCGATAACGCGGCCACGCCAGCGCCTCCTCCAGCCGCATCATCCGCCCGCGCGCGACGTACAGCGCCACCCAGGCGTCGGTGGTCTGGCCGAACTGCGGCCACGCGTTCGGCACGCGGCCTTCCTGCCCGAACAGCGCCTCGAGCGTGTGCACCGAGGCGCCTTCCTTCATGAAGAAGCTGGAGTCGTGGCCGGTGACGTGGTGGGTGAGCTCGTGCACGAAATCGTCGAGCATCGTCCAGCGCTCGTTCGGCGGCAGCATCACGGCGCCTTCGCTGTAGAAGCCGAACGGCACCTTGTTCGTGATGCGCACGGTCACCGGCCCGGGGGTGGCCTCGTGATAGCGGTACACGCGCGCGGCCCAGTCACGGAAATCCCGCTCGATCGAGGCCATCTCGTCGGGCGCGATGCCCGCCTGGTTGTCGAACGTGATGACGGGCTTGAGGTCCGCCGCCGGCGCGGCCGCCGCCAGCGCAGCGGCCAGCAGCAGCGCGCCCTTTGGCAAAGGCGTCCCCTTTAGAAATTCGCGACGTCGAGTTCCATCAGCGGCGCGCTGCCGGAGCGAATCTGGTTCAGCAGCGTCGCCGTCTCCGGGTAGAGTTTCGCGAAATAGAACCGGGCCGTCGTGAGTTTGGTCTTGTAGAACTTCTCGTCGTCGCCCTTGGCGCCGGCCGCGAGCGCCGCCTGCGCGACGCCGGCCGCGTAGCACCAGCTGAACGAGAACACGAGGTGGCCGATCAGGCGCAGGTAGGGCACCGCGGCCGCGCCGACCTCGTCGGGGTTCTTCATCGCCTTCTGCCCGACTTCCATCGTGACCTTCTGCACCTCGCCGAGCAGTGCACCGAGCGGCCCGGCGAACTCCATCATGGTCGGGCGATCGGAGTTCGCCTGGATGACGTCCTGGCAGATCTTGCCGAACTTCATCAGCTTGGCGCCCATGTCGGCCAGCACCTTGCGGCCGAGCAGATCGAGCGCCTGGATCGTGTTGGTGCCCTCGTAGATCATGTTGATGCGCGCGTCGCGCACGCACTGCTCGAGGCCGTGCTCGCTGATGTAGCCGTGGCCGCCGAGCACCTGCATTGCCAGCGTGCACGATTCGTAGCCGTTGTCGGTGATGAAGCCCTTGATCACGGGTGTCAGCAGCGCCACCATCTCGCCGTTGATCTTGCGCGTGGCCTCGTCCGGGTGCTTGTGCTCCTTGTCGATGGCGAGGCCCGCCCAGTAGCTGAACGCGCGCGCCGCCTCGACGTAGCACTTCTGCGTCATCAGCATGCGCCGCACGTCCGGGTGCACGATGATCGGGTCGGCCGGCTTGCCGGCGGCCTTGGGCCCGGTCAGCGCGCGCGACTGCAGGCGGTCCTTGGCGTAGGCCAGCGAGTTCTGGTACGCGAACTCGGCGAGGCCGAGCGACTGCATGCCGACGCCCAGGCGCGCCGAATTCATCATCACGAACATCGCCATCAGGCCCTTGTTCGGCGGGCCGACGATCCAGCCGGTGGCGCCGTCGAAGTTCAGCACGCAGGTGGCGTTGCCGTGGATGCCCATCTTGTGTTCGATCGAGCCGCACTTGACGCCGTTGCGCGCGCCGACGCCGCCTTTGCCGTCGGGCAGGAACTTGGGAACGACGAACAGCGAGATGCCCTTGGTGCCGCCCGGCGCGTCCGGCAGGCGCGCCAGCACCAGGTGCACGATGTTCTTCGACAGGTCGTGCTCGCCAGCCGAGATGAAGATCTTCTCGCCGCTGATCGCATAGCTGCCGTCGCCCTTGGGCTCCGCGCGGGACTTGAGGATGCCGAGGTCGGTGCCGGCGTGCGACTCGGTCAGGCACATCGTGCCGGTCCACTCGCCTGCCACCAGCTTGGGCAGGTAGACCTTCTTCTGCTCCGGCGTGCCGAAGGCGTGGATCGCGTTGTAGGCGCCGTGCGAGAGCCCGTAGTACATGGTCCAGGCCTGGTTGGCCGAGTTCAGCATCTCGAGGAACGCGTTGCTGACCACGTGCGGCAGGCCCTGGCCGCCGAAATCCGGATCGGCGCTGAGCGAAGGCCAGCCGGCCTCGACGAACTGGTCGTATGCGCCCTTGAAGCCCTTCGGCGTGGTCACGCTGCCGTCGGCATGGCGCTCGCAGCCTTCGCGGTCGCCGACCGCGTTGAGCGGCTGCAGGACGTCGGAGCAGAATTTGCCGCCTTCCTCGAGGATCGTGTCGACGGTGGCGGCGTCGATGTCGGCGTGCTGCGGGATCGCCTTGAGCTCGCGCTCGACCTGCAGCATCTCGTGCAGCACGAACTTCATGTCGCGCAGCGGCGGCGTGTATTTCGGCATGGCGGCCCCCGTGTCGGCGGCGGGCGGCCGCCGGGCCTGCAAGATTAGCTCGTTACAATCCCCGCATGGAAATCTGCCGTCGGGGCCGCTGGGCGTGGGTCATGATGCTTCTCGCCGCGCCGGCAGCCGCCGCGGCGGACGCGCGCGACCCGGCCGCCTGGATCAACGCCGCGAATGCCACGGCCGAGCGGGTCGCCGACCCGGTGCTCGGCGGCCAGCTGATGTTGTACCGGGCTGGCGCCGCGGACGGCGAGCCGGTGCTGCTGATCCACGGCCTCGGCCAGAATGGCGCGCGCGACTGGGCGCGCATCATTCCGGCGCTGGCGCCGGGCCACGCCGTCTACGCGCTCGACCTGCCGGGCTTCGGCCAGTCCGACCAGGGCGATCGGCCTTACACGCCGGAGAACTACGTCCGGGTGATCGAGCAGGCGGTCGCGCCGCGGATCGGTCGACCGTTTCACCTGGTCGGCCACTCGATGGGCGCCGCCATCGCGATGGCGTACGCGGCGGCGCATCCCGACCGCGTCAAGACCCTGACGCTCGCCGACATGGCGGGGGTGCTGCTCGGCCCGGTCTACGCCGCGGAGCTGGCGAAGTTCGGCATCGAGCGCAAGACCGGCGCCGCCGAGGGCGACCCGTGGGTCGATCGCGCGGTGAACTGGATGATGTCGCGGATCGAAGGCATGGCGTTCTCCGGCGACATGGTGCTGCACACTCCGCTGCTGCGGTTGAAGGTCCTGCGCGGCGACCCCAACCTGATCGCCGGCTTCGCGCTCGGCCACCACGATTTCTCGAAGGCCCTGCGCAGCATCGGCCTGCCGACCCTGCTGATCTGGGGCAGCGAGGACCGCATCGCGCCGGTGCGCACCGCGCAGCTCGCCGCGGCGATCATCCCGGATGCGCGTCTCGAGCTGCTTGCCGGCGCCGCGCACGTGCCGATGGCGGACGTCCCGGCGCGCTTCAACGAGCTGCTGCTGGCGCACCTCGCCGGCGTGCCGTCGCCGGAGCCGGTGCCGGTGCGGACCGGCCCGCTCGAAGGCCGGCCGCAGGCCTGCAGCGGCCAGCAGGGCGCGCGCTATTCCGGCGACATCCCGACGCTGACGCTGACCAACTGCAGCGGCGTGCAGATCAGCGGCGCGCGGATCGGCGCGCTGCGCGTCACCGACTCCGACGTCGAATTGCTGAACACGCAGGTCACCGGCGGCATCCACGCGCGGCGCTCGCGCGTGCAGCTGACCGGCGGCTCGGTCGCCGGCGCGCCGCCGCTGTCGCTCGAGGCCAGCGAGGTCGACGCGGCCGGCACGCGCTTCGAGCCGGATCGCGAGCTGGCGGTGAACCTCGGCCAGGTGCCGGTCGACGTGAAGCTGTCGGTCGCGGAGCTCAAGCGCGGCGCGGCGACGAAGTACCTGCACGAGGTGCTGCGCCTGGAGCCGCGCGACCCGCCGTAGTCATTTGCCGGGGTCGCGCTCGCCTTCGTCCTTGAGCGAGAACGGCGTGAAGCTCGTTCCGCGGTCGTAGGTATCCACGCCCTCGGCGCGCTTCAGGCGGCCGACGACGAAGTAGGTTACCGGCGTGAACACCACCTCGACGCCGACCTTGAAGGCGAAATTGAACACCATCACCGCAAACAGCGTGTCGTGCGTCCAGATGCCGTAGAACGCCAGCGGGTAAAAAATCATGGAGTCGATACCCTGGCCGCAGATCGTCGAGCCGATGGTGCGCGTCCACAGGTGGCGGCCCTGGGTCCACAGTTTCATCTTGGCCAGCACGAAGGAATTGACGAAGTCGCCGACCCAGTAGGCGGCGATCGAGGCCAGCACGATGCGGGTGGTGGTGCCGAACGCGGTTTCGAGGGCGGGCTGCAGCGCGCGGTTGTACCCGGTGTCGGCGGCCGGGATGTTCAGGATCACCCAGGTCATGAAGGTCGCGAACAGCATCGCGCCGAAGCCGGCCCAGATCGCGCGCCGCGCGCGGGCGTAGCCGTACACCTCGGTCAGCACGTCGCCGAAGATGTAGCTGATCGGGAAGAACAGGTTGCCGGCGCCGAACGAAACCAGCCCGATCAGCGGCAGCGTGATGGCGCAGACTTTGGCCGGGCCGATCAGGTTCGAGCACAGCAGGACCGCGACCATGCCGGCGACGAGGAAGTCGTAGTAACGAAACGCGCGCATCGCCGCATGGTCTCACGGTATAAAGCGTCCCATGGAACCCGCACCGACCAATCGCTGGCAGCGCCTGCTGGAAGGGCTGCACCGCTACCGCTACGCGCTCGCGCCGCTGTCGTTCGCGGCCGGGCTCGCGAGCTTTTTGCTGATCGAGCGGCGCGAGTGGCTGGCGCAGTGGATCAGCGTCCTGCTGATCCTGGGCTGGATCCTGATCCTGGCCGAGGAGGCGGCGGCGCGGCGGCTGCGCC
>JBOICR010000210.1:0-3711 GCA_050740195.1 Nevskiaceae bacterium
CTTCGTCGAGAACGCGCTGCTGAAGGCACGCCACGCGGCGAAGGCCTCGGGTCTGCCGGCGCTGGCCGACGATTCGGGCATCGAGGTCGATGCGCTCAACGGCGCGCCCGGCGTGCACTCGGCGCACTACGCCGGGGCCCACGCCACGGACGAAGCCAACAATGCCAGGCTGCTCGGGGCGCTGCGCGACGTGCCGCCCCACCGGCGTGGCGCCCGCTACGTTTGCGTGCTGGCGTACGTGCGCCATCCCGACGATCCGGTGCCGGTGCTGGCCCAGGGCGAATGGCGTGGGCAGCTGCTGACAGTGCCGCGCGGCGCCAACGGCTTCGGCTACGACCCGCTGTTCTGGGTGGCCGAGCACGACGCGTCCGCCGCCGAGCTGCCGGCCGGGCTGAAGAACCGGCTGTCGCACCGCGCGCGCGCGGCCGCGGCGCTCGCCCACGCCCTGCGCATGACGCCCGCGTGACCGGGATACCGCTGTCGCTCTACGTGCACTTCCCCTGGTGCGTGCGCAAGTGCCCGTACTGCGATTTCAACTCGCACGCGCTGCGCGGCGAGCTGCCCGAGAGCGAATACGTCGAGGCGCTCGTGCACGACCTCGACTACGAGCTCGCCAGCGGCGAGCCGCGGCCGCTGGCCAGCATCTTCTTCGGCGGCGGCACGCCCAGCCTGTTCTCGGCCGCGGCGATCGGGCGCCTGCTCGAGCAGGCGGCGAAGCGCATCGCGTTCGCGCCGGACATCGAGATCACGCTCGAGGCCAATCCCGGGACCGCCGACGCGGCCAACTTCCGCGGCTACCGCGCCGCGGGCGTGAACCGGCTGTCGATCGGCGTACAGAGCCTCGACGCCGGAGCCCTCAAGGCGCTCGGCCGCATCCACGGCCCCGACGAGGCGCGACGCGCGCTCGTGCTGGCGCGCGACGCCGGGTTCGACAACGTCAACCTCGACCTGATGTACGCGCTGCCGCAACAGACGCTGGAGCAGGCGCGCGCCGACCTCGCGGGAGCGCTCGCGCTGGCGCCCGAGCACCTGTCCTATTACCAGCTCACGCTCGAGCCGAACACCGAGTTCTTCGCGCGCCCGCCACCGCTGCCGGACCATGACGCGGGCTGGGCGATGCAGGAGCAGGGGCAGGAGATGCTCGCGGCCGCTGGCTACGGGCAGTACGAGGTGTCGGCCTACGCGCGCGCCGGACGGCGCTGCCGCCACAACCTCAACTACTGGGAGTTCGGCGACTATCTCGGCATCGGCGCGGGCGCGCACGGCAAACGCACGCGCGGCGGCGGTGCGACCGCCACCATCGAGCGGCGCGCGCGCCACAAGCATCCGCGAACCTGGCTCGACGCGGCCGGCGGTGCCGGCGCGGTCCAGGAGGAGCGGGTCGTCCCGGCCGCGGACCTGCCGTTCGAGTTCGCGATGAACGCGCTGCGCCTGAACGGGGGCTTCGAGCTCGCGCGGTTCGAGCAGCGCACCGGCTTGCCGGGCGAGCGCCTCGGCCCGGCGCTTGCGCAGGCCGCCGGCCGGAACCTGATCGAGCGCGAAGGGGGCGGCGTGCGCGCGTCCAAGCGCGGCCGCGAGTTGCTGAATCAGCTCACCGCGCTGTTCCTGCCGTGAGTGGCGTCGAGGATCACGTCGCGCAGTGCCCGTATTGCTGGGAGCCGATCACGCTCGAGCTGGACCTGTCGGCCGGATCGGCGGCCTACGCCGAGGACTGCCCGGTCTGCTGCCAGCCCATCCGGGTGACGCTGAACGTGGCCCCTGAAGGCGAGTACCTTGTTGATCTTGCACGTGAAAATGACTGAAGCACCGCCGGCTGCGCAGGCCGTTTGCCACCCCACCCCCGCACCCCGTAAACTGCGCGCCCTTTCGCGGTAGCCGACGCGATCTTTCCGAGATTCCCATGAAGTCCGACATCCATCCGAACTACAAAGAAGTCGCCGTGATCTGCAGCTGCGGCCACAAGTTCAAGACGCGCTCGACCATCGCCAAGCCGGAGCTGCACATCGAAGTCTGCTCGGTGTGCCACCCGTTCTATACCGGCAAGCACAAGCTGGTGGACGCCGGCGGTCGCGTCGACAAGTTCAAGAAGCGCTACGCGAAAACGACCAAGGCCAAGCCCGAAGCCCGCGCGTAAGCCGGGTTTTTTCGCCGCACGTTCAGTCAGGCCGCCGATGCGCGGCCTTTTTCTTGAGGAAGTATCGAGCCTGCCCCTCGACGACGAGCAGAGCGACGCCGTCGCCGTGATGGCCTGAGGCTGGCGGGGCGGCCGCAAACCCCGTTAAGCTTCCGCTCCCGCGCCCCTTGCGCGGGATGGGGAGACTCACGATGGCCGATGCGACCTACAGCCTGGTCAACAACGCCACCGGCACGAAAACCGATCTGCCCGTCGTCAAGGGCACCATCGGGCCCGTCGGCCTCGACGTCGGCAAGGTGTACGACAAGCTCGGCGCCTTCACCTACGACCCGGGGTTCTCGTCGACCTGCTCGTGCAACAGCGCGATCACCTACATCGACGGCGACGAGGGCATCCTGCTGTACCGTGGCTTCCCGGTGTCGCAGCTGGCGGAGAAATCCAGCTTCATCGAGGTCTGCTACCTGGTGCTGTACGGCGAGCTGCCGAACAAGACGCAGCTCGAGCGCTTCGACGCCGACATCCGCAAGCACACCATGATCAACGAGTCGCTGCGGCGCTTCTTCGACGGCTTCCGTTACGACGCCCATCCGATGGCGATGCTGACCGGCATCGTCGGCTCGCTGTCGGCGTTCTACCACGACACCACCAACAACAAGGACCCGCGGCACCGCGACATTTTCGCGCACCGCATGATCGCCAAGATCCCGACCATCACGGCTTGCGCCTACAAACGGTTCTTCGGCCAGCCGTACATGTATCCGCAGAACCACCTCGATTACTGCAGCAACCTGCTGTACATGATGTTCGCGGTGCCGGCCGAGCCGTACCACGTGGATCCGGTGGCGGCCAAGGCGCTCGACATCCTGTTCATCCTGCACGCCGACCATGAGCAGAACGCCTCGACCTCGACCGTGCGCCTGGCCGGCTCGACCGGCTGCAACCCCTACGCCGCGATCGCCGCCGGCATCGCCGCGCTGTGGGGCCCGGCGCACGGCGGCGCCAACGAAGCCGTGCTGCGCATGCTCGACAACCTCGGCGATGCCTAGAACGTCGCCGGATACATGGCCAAGGTCAAGGACAAGGCGAGCGGCGTGCGGCTGATGGGCTTCGGCCACCGCGTCTACAAGAACTTCGACCCGCGCGCGACGATCATCCGCGACCAGTGCCACAAGGTGCTCAAGCACCTCGGCAAGGAAAACGACCCGCAGATGGAACTGGCCCTGGAGCTCGAGCGCATCGCGCTGTCCGACGACTACTTCAAGGACCGCAAGCTGTACCCGAACGTCGACTTCTACTCGGGCATCATCTACAAGGCGCTCGGCATCCCGGTGAACATGTTCACACCGATGTTCGCGATCGCGCGCACGGTCGGCTGGGTGGCCCACTGGATCGAGATGGTCGCCGATCCGGGCATGCGCATCGCGCGTCCGCGCCAGGTCTACACCGGTGCCGCCGACCGCAACGTCACGCCGATCGCGCAGCGCTGAAAAAGCCGATAGCCGATAGTCGTTGGCAGATAGTAGGGGAAGGCGGGCGCGAGCCCGCCTTTTCATTTCTGCTATCGACTATCTACAAAC
>JBOICR010000211.1:0-7204 GCA_050740195.1 Nevskiaceae bacterium
TGCTGTGCCTGATGGCCTTCGGCCTCGTCACGCAACTCAACCTCACCACGGTGCTGCTGTCGTTGCCTGCCGTCGCGCTCGCCGCCAGCTACCCGTTCGCCAAGCGCTTCCACTCGATGCCCCAGGCCCATCTCGGGCTCGCGTTCTCCTGGGGCATTCCGATGGCGTTCACGGCCATGGGGCGCTCCGTTCCGTGGGAGCTGTGCCTCGAACTGATGCTGGCGAACGTGCTGTGGGCGATCGCCTACGACACGTTCTACGCGATGGTCGATCGCGAGGACGACCTGCGCGTCGGGGTGAAATCCAGCGCCATCCTGTTCGGGCGCCACGACCTCCTGGCCACGAAGATCCTGCAGGCGGGCGTGATCGCGATGCTGGCGATCGCGGGCCGTGACCTCGGCTACGGCTACGCGGCGGGGCTGGCCGTCGCGACCGGGCTTGCGATCTACCAGCAGTGGCTGGCGCGCAACCGTGATCGGGACGGCTGTTTCAGGGCTTTCCTGAGCAACACCTGGTTTGGCGCAGCCGTTTTCGCCGGTTTGGCGCTCGATCTCGCCCGCCTCTAAACAACCCGGGCCGCCGCCCACACCTCGACGCGGGCTGCCCCGGCAGCCAGCGTCGCCCGGGCCAACTCCGCGGCCGTGGCTCCGGTCGTGATCACGTCGTCGAGCAGCGCGACGTGCCTGCCCCGCACGACCGCCCCCTCCACCGCAAAGGCGCCGCAAACGTTGCGCCGCCGGGCCGCGGCATTGAGGCGGGTCTGCTCCTGCGTGGCGCGAGTGCGGCGCGCCGCGTGGGGCTCGATCGGCAGGGACAGCATGCCGGCGACCTCCCGGCCGAGCTCCAGGGCCTGGTTATAGCCACGGCTGCGCAGCCGGCTTGCGTGCAGAGGCATCGGAATCAGCACCTGGGGCATCGGCAGGGCCCGCCGGGCGAGGCGCTCGGCCATCAGCTGCCCGACAACGCTGGCCGCCGCCAGCCGACCGTTGAATTTCAGCTCGACGATCGCCTGCGCCACCGGCGAGACGTAACGAAACGCGGCCCAGCTGCTTGCCTGTGGCGGCGCGTCGCCCAGGCAGTCGCCGCACACGCTGGTCGCGCCGGAGGTCAGCGGCATCGCACAGGCCCGGCACGCCGGCAGGTTCCACGGCAGCGCCGCGCGGCAGCCCTCGCAGGCCGGCAAGGCGCGCGTCTTTCCGGCGCACCAGAAGCACCGGGCGGGCGCAAGAAAATCGACGAGGCTGGCGAAAATGTTGTCAACCATGCCCGTGCTCATAAGTTGACAGAGTTGATATCCTTATGAAAAATAAGGTCAATTCCGCGCAAGGGGGCTTGACGTGCACGATTCAGACCTGCGTCATGACTGGAATGGGGATGAGGTCCTGGCGCTGTTCGGCGCGCCTTTCAACGACCTCCTGTTCAAGGCCCAAGCCTTGCACCGCAGGTACTTCGAGGCAAATCGCGTGCAGCTCAGCACGCTGCTGTCGATCAAGACCGGCGCCTGCCCCGAAGACTGCGCGTACTGCCCGCAGTCGGCGCGCTACCACACCGGCGTGAAGGCCGAGCCGCTGATGGATCTGGCGACGGTGACTGCCGCGGCGCGCGCTGCCAAGGAGCAGGGCGCGACCCGGTTCTGCATGGGCGCCGCCTGGCGCGCGCCGAAGGACCGCGACATCGAAAAGGTCGCCGAGATGGTGCGCGAGGTGCGCGGCATGGGGCTGGAGACCTGCCTGACGCTGGGGATGCTGAAACCCGAGCAGGCCCGGCGGCTGTCCGACGCCGGCCTGGACTACTACAACCACAACCTCGACACCTCGGAGAGCTTCTACAAGGAGATCATCACCACCCGGCAGTACTCCGACCGCCTCGACACGCTGCACAACGTGCGCGCAGCCGGCATCAAGGTTTGCTGCGGCGGCATCGTCGGCATGGGCGAGTCGCTGGAGGACCGGGCCGAGCTGCTGCGCACCCTGGCCAACCTGCCGGAGCACCCCGAGTCGGTGCCGATCAACAACCTGGTGCAGGTCGAGGGCACGCCGCTCAAAGGCGTGGCGGCGCTGGACCCGCTCGACTTCGTGCGGACCGTCGCGGTCGCCCGCGTGCTGATGCCCAGGGCCTACGTCCGGCTGTCGGCCGGGCGCAGCGAGATGAGCGACGAGCTGCAGGCCCTCTGCTTCCTGGCGGGCGCCAATTCAATCTTCTACGGCGAGAAGCTGCTGACCACCGGCAACCCGCAGCACGAGCGCGACCGCGCGCTGTTCGAGCGCCTCGGCATCCGCGCCGAGGAGCGGGTCGAGGCCGAAAAGGCGGCTTGCGCGTGACCCCGCTTGACCGGCGGCTGCGCGAGGAGCTGGCGCAGCTTCGTGCCGACGACCTGTACCGCACGCGGCGCGTCGTCACCGGCCGCCACGGCGTGCAAATGGACGTGGACGGGCGCCGCTGCCTCAATTTCTGCGCCAACGACTACCTCGGGCTGGCGGCCGATCCGCGGGTCGCGGACGCCGCCGCGCGCGCGCTGCGCGACTGCGGGACCGGCAGCGGGGCGGCCGCGCTGATCTCGGGGTACAACCACGAGCACCGCGCGCTGGAGGAGGTGCTGGCCGACTTCACCGGCCGGCCGCGGGCGCTGCTGTTCTCCTCGGGGTGGGCCGCCAATCTGGGCGTGCTGCGCGCGCTGCTCGACAAGGCGGGCACGCTGGTCGCCGACGAGCTCAACCATGCCTCTCTGATCGACGGCGGGCGCCTGTCGGGCGCGCGCTACCGGCGCGTCGCCCACCGCGACCTTGCGGGATTCGCCGACGCGCTGTCGGGCGCGCGCGGCGCTCCGGCGATCGTGGCGACCGATGGCGTTTTCAGCATGGACGGCGATCTCGCGCCGCTGCCGGAGCTGGCCGCGCTGTGCGAGCGCGAGGACGCGACGCTGATGGTGGACGACGCGCACGGTTTCGGCGTGCTGGGCGAGGGGGGGCGCGGCAGCCTGTTCGCCAGGCCGGCGCCGCTGGGCACGGACGAGGTGCCGGTCTACATGGCGACGCTGGGCAAGGCGCTCGGCGTATCGGGGGCCTTCATCGCCGGTTCCGAGGCGCTGGTCGAGTACCTGGTCCAGCGCTGCCGCACCTGGGTGTTCTCGACGGCGCCGCCGCCCGCGCTCGCCGCCGCGGCGCGCGAGGCGCTAAGCATCGCCCGGGCCGAGCCGGAGCGCCGCGCGCGCCTGTTCGATTCGGTCGCCCGCCTGCGCGTGGGTGCCGCCCAGCTCGGCATCGCGCTGGGCGAATCGGCCACGCCGATCCAGCCGCTGGTGCTCGGCGACGAGCGCCGCGTGCTGGCGGTTTCCGGTGCGCTGCTGCAGCGCGGGTTCTGGGTCGCCGCCATCCGCCCGCCGACCGTGCCGCGCGGCACCGCGCGCCTGCGCATCACGCTCAGCGCGGCGCACGGTCCGGCGCAGGTCGACGCGCTGCTCGAGGCGCTCGCGGCCGCGCTGCGCGAGACCGCGAGCCTCGAGACCGCCGCCGCTTGACCGGCCCGACCTCCGCCCGGACCCTGTTCGTCACCGGCACCGACACCGCCGCCGGCAAGACGCGAGTGGCCTGCGCGCTGATCCGCGCCGCGCGCGCCGAAGGCATCCGGGTATTCGGCTGGAAACCCGTCGCGACCGGCTGCGAACGGACGGCGGACGGGCTGCGCAACGCCGACGCCCTGGCGCTGCAGGCCGCCGCGGGCAGCGACGAGCCGTACGAACTGCTCAATCCCTGCGCTTACGAGCGCGCGGTGGCGCCGCATCTCGCCGCCAGCCTCGAGCAGCGGCCGATCCGCCTCGCCGAGATGGATCGCGCGCATCGCGAGCTGACGCAGCGCTATGAGCTGATCGTGGCCGAAGGCGCCGGCGGCTGGCGCGTGCCGCTCGACGAAGTCTGGACGCTCGGGGCCTGGGTCGCCGAGCGCGAATGGCCGGTGCTGCTCGCGGTCGGGCTGCGCCTCGGCTGCCTGAACCACGCGATGCTGACGGCCGAGGCCGTCGCGCGCGACACGCGCCTGGCCGGTTGGGCGGGAAGCGTGCTGCCGCCGCCGATGGACGTGCTCGACCGCAACCTGATGACACTGCGCGAGCGGATCGCAGCGCCGTGCTGGGGCGTGCTGCGCAACGGCGAGGAAGATTTCGCGGATCGAAGCGCGCTGGTGCAGGTGCTCGAGCGCTGGCGCAAGGGTCAGGCCGCCGGCGTTTCCTCTTCCGGCGGGTCCTCTTCGAGGATGTGATCCACGGCCAGCGGCAGGGCTTCTTCCTGCATCAGGCGCTGCGCCAGCACCGCGGCCTGCGTACGGCGCACCAGGTTCAGCTTGCGCAGGATCACGGTCATGTGCGCCTTGACCGTGGCCTCGGTGATGGCCAGCTCGTGGGCGATCTGCTTGTTGAGCCGGCCGTCGGCCAGCATGAGCAGCACGCGCAGCTGTTGTGGCGAAAGGCTCGCGACCCGCTTGGCCAGATCGGCATCGACGCCGCTCTCGGCGTGCCTGGGCGACTCCGGCGGCGTCCACACCTTGCCGCTGAGCGCGGTCAGCACGGCTTGACCCATCGTCTCGAGGCTCGCGCTCTTCGGAATGAACCCGAGCGCGCCGAACTGCAGTACACGCTGGATCAGCGGGGCTTCCGTGTAGCCCGACACCACGACGACCGGGACGGTCGGGTACTCGGAGCGCAAGAACAGCAGCGAGGAGAAACCTCGGACGCCGGGCATGACCAGGTCGAGCAGCACGAGGTCGGGGGCGCCGTGCTGGTGCAGGGCGCTTTGCAGGGCGGGAAACGAGTCCGCCTCGATGACGCGCGCGCCCGGCAGGACCGGGCGGAGCGCCTCGCGCAGGGCCGTGCGAAATAACGGATGGTCGTCTGCGATGACGACCGTTTTCACGGAGTTCACGCCGGGAGTCTAGTGCGATTCGGGTCTACGACCAAAGTCCGATACCGCGGCGAAGCGGCCCGGGAGCATGCTCAGGTCAGAGCAACGCACCCGTTCCCCGGGTTGCTTTCTCTCGGTTACGCCTTCGATTTCTCTCCTCCCTGGAAGGCGTAATGTGCTGAGGGCCGGCGTCACCGCCGGCCCTTCTTTTTTAAGCCCACGCGCCGCCAAGTTCTTTGCCTGATCTGGCACATGCTGAAAGGCGCGTGGGACTTATCCCCGGTGGCGGCGAGCGAAGCGGAGCCGCCAGCCGGGGAGGCCCGGCAACGGGATAGTTGAAGCAGCGGACGCGCCAGCCGGGAATAGCTAGGCGGCCGCACCCAACCCCCTGACCCCCCAAGCAAAACCCGCTCCGCCCGTAGCGGAGCCGCGATGCGCTGCACTACAATTGTCCCGCTTCAAAAAGCCGTAAAACGCGTCGATTCATCCGGCCTTGGGTGAGGGCCGGATCGCTTTGCGGGACCTGGTCCCGGCAGGCCTGACAGGGAGAGTGAGCATGTCGACGAAGCAGGGGTGGTCGTGGCTGGCGGGTCTGGCTGCGCTCGTGGCGTCCGGAGCCGCGCTGGGAGCCACCTACGACCCGGGCAAGGTCTGGAACATGCCGGTCGGCGTCACCCAGCTGAGCCGCGAAGTGCACGACCTGCATATGCTGATCTTCTGGGTCTGCGTCGTCATCGCCATCGTCGTGTTCGGCGCGATGTTCTATTCGGTGTTCGCGCACCGAAAATCGCGCCACCCGAAGCCGGCCGATTTCCACGAGAGCACATCGGTCGAGATCATGTGGACGATCGTGCCGTTCGTGATCCTCGTCGGCATGGCGATCCCGTCGGCCCGCGCGCTGATCCAGATGGAAGACATGCGCGGCGCGCAGCTGGCGGTCAAGGTCACCGGCTACCAGTGGAAGTGGCACTACGAGTACCTCGACAAGGGCGTCTCGTTCTTCTCGACGTTGCACGCCGATTCCAACCTGGTGCGCCAGCTCGGCTCCGGCGTCGACCCCAACACGGTCGATAACTACCTGCTCGAGGTGGACAACCGCCTGGTGCTGCCGGTCGGCGTCAAGGTGCGCTTCCTGATCACCGCCAACGACGTCATCCACGCCTGGTGGGTGCCTGACTTCGCCGTGAAGAAGGACGCCATCCCGGGTTACGTCAACGAGATGTGGGCGCTCCCCGAGGAGCCCGGCCTCTACCGCGGCGTCTGCGCCGAGCTGTGCGGCCGCGACCACGGCTTCATGCCGATCGTGGTCGAAGTGGTCGCGCCGAACGTGTTCGAGCAATGGCTGGCTGACCGCAAGGCCGGCAAGCCCACCGCGATCGGTCACGGGCCGGCGCCGGTGCTGACCGCGTCCGCGGGCGCACCGGTCGCCGAAACCGGCGTCGCACCGAAGGTCGAGCAGGTTGCGGCCGCGCCGCCGCCGCCCGCAGCGGATGACGGCGAAAAGGTCTACGCGACGCAATGCGGCGCCTGCCACCAGGCCAGCGGCCAGGGCATGCCGCCGAGCTTCCCGACGTTGATCGGCAGCAAGGTCGTCAACGGCCCGGCCGACGCGCACATCCAGCACACGCTGAAGGGCAAGAACCTGATGCCGCCGTTCGCGCACCTGTCCGACGCGGATCTTGCGGCGGCGATGACCTACGAGCGGACGCACTGGGGCAACAAGGGCGGCGCGGTCACGGCCGCACAGGTCGCGGCCCAGAGGGGGAAGTGAACATGTCGCACCACGAGCAGGCCCACGACGACCACGCCCACCACGGCCCGGTCCAGCTGTCCGACGGATTCGGCAAGTACCTGATGCGCTGGATCACGACCACCAACCACAAGGACCTCGGCACGCTGTATCTGCTGTTGAGCGTGACGATGTTCCTGATTGGCGGCGCCATGTCGCTGGTGATCCGCGCCGAGTTGTGGATGCCGGGCCTGCAGTTCGTCGATCCCGAGTTCTTCAACCAGATGACCACGCTGCACGCGCTGGTCATGATTTTCGGCGGCGTCATGCCGGGCTTCGTCGGCCTCGCCAACTGGATGGTGCCGATGATGATCGGGGCCTCCGACCTGGCGCTGCCGCGTGTCAACAACTGGGGCTTCTGGATTCTGCCGTTCGCCTTCGCGATGTTGCTCGGCACCCTGTTTCTGCCCGGCGGCGGCCCGGCCGGCGGCTGGACCATGTATCCGCCGCTGGTCCTGCAAACCGGCAACGCCTTTCCGTTCCTGATTTTCGCCGTGCACTTGATGGGTATTTCGTCCATCAC
>JBOICR010000212.1:0-7420 GCA_050740195.1 Nevskiaceae bacterium
GACTTCGAGCGCGCGCCGCGCCTGCGCCTGGCCGCGCACGTCCGACAGGTCCGGCGCCGGCTCGGCGGTGGCCTCCGGCGCCGCCGCCGGCACGGTCGCCAGTTCTCCGGCGTGCAGTGCCGCGCACAGATCGCCGAGGTGGTGCGCGGCGACGATTCGTGCGCGCCGCGCCAGCGCGGCCTCGGCGGCGTTGGCCTCGGGCACCAGCAGCCAGTGACCGGCCTCCCCCGCGCGCAGTGCCGCGGGCAGCGCTCCCGCGACGCCGCGCAGCTCGCCCGACAGGGACAGCTCGCCCAGCACCTCGCAGCCGCGCAGCGTCTGCGCCGGAATCTGCCCGGACACCGCGAGGATGCCGAGCGCGATGGCGAGATCGAAACGCCCGCCATCCTTGGGCAGATCGGCCGGCGCGAGGTTGATCACCAGGCGCCGCGTACCGGGAAACTTGAAGCCGGCGTTGACGATCGCGGCCTTGACGCGGTCGCGCGACTCGCGCACGGCGGTGTCGGGCAGGCCGACGATGGTGACGCCGGGCAATCCGGCGCCCAGGTGGATCTCGACGGTGACGAGGTTGGCGGCGAGCCCGTTCTGGGCGCGCGACAGCACGGTGGCGAGGGCCATGGGTGGCCTCTTGTTGTTGTGAGTGACGACGACTCTAGCGTAGGAGCGCCTTCAGGCGCGATTCTTCTCCAGCTGCTCGAGCCGCTTCTCCAGCGCCTCGAGCTTGGCCTGCGTCTTCTTCAGCACCTCGGCCTGCGCCTCGAAGCGTTCGCGGCTGACCAGGTCGAAGCGGTCGAGGTTGGCTCTCAGGATCGAGCGGAAGTTGTCCTCGAGCTCGGCGCGCAGGCTCGCCAGCCCCGGCGGCAGCACCCGGGCAAGGCGGGCGGCGAGGTCCTCGAGCAAGCGCGAATCGGCCATGGCGGCAGTGTAACCAGTCCGCCGCCCCAGAACGGCGCACCGCCTTGGTGCAGGGAATGGTGGTCTGTCCCCAATTTACGCTGGCACGCTCCGTGCGTTTTGAGCGGGCGGCAGTCCTATTTTTCAGGAGCGAAGGGAATGAAACTGATCCAAGCCATCATCAAGCCGTTCAAGCTCGACGAGGTCCGGGAAGCGCTGTCCGAGGTCGGGGTTTCGGGCATCACGGTGACCGAGGTCAAGGGCTTCGGCCGGCAGAAAGGCCACACCGAGCTGTACCGCGGCGCCGAGTACGTCGTCGACTTCCTGCCC
This sequence comes from Nevskiaceae bacterium, assembly GCA_050740195.1. GTDB lineage: Bacteria > Pseudomonadota > Gammaproteobacteria > Nevskiales > Nevskiaceae > JACPFV01. The sequence continues at coordinate 1,225 of JBOICR010000212.1, forward strand.
AAAGTGAAGCTCGAAGTCGCGGTCGATGACGCGCTGCTCGAGCGCGCGCTCGAGGCCATCACCAAGGCCGCACACACCGGAAAGATCGGCGACGGCAAGGTCTTCGTCTTCAGCCTCGACCAGGCCGTCCGCATCCGCACCGGCGAAACCGGCAAAGACGCGCTGTAAGGGAGCTCCAGAAATGAAACTGATGAAACTCGCACCTACACTCCTTTCAGGAGTGCTCCTCGCGCTCGGCTGCGCGCTGTCCGGCGCCGCGTTGGCACAGGACGCCGTCGCACCGGCCGCCGTGGAGGCCGCGCCCGCGGCGGAAGCGGCGCCGGCCGACACCTACGTCGCGCCGAAATACGACATGGGCAACGTGTCCTGGATGATGACGGCCACCGCGCTCGTGTTGCTGATGTCGGTGCCGGGCCTGGCGCTGTTCTACGGCGGCATGGTGCGCCAGAAGAACATGCTGTCCACGCTGACGCAGACCTTCGCGATCTTCAGCCTGATCGCGGTGCTGTGGGTCGTCTACGGTTACAGCGTCGCCTTCAGCAACGGCAACGCGTTCTTCGGCAGCCTGGACAAGCTGATGCTCGCCGGCGTGGTCTACGACTCGCACGGCAACTTCGTGCCCGGCGCGACCTTCAGCAAGGGCGTCTACATCCCCGAGCTGATCTTCGCGTTCTTCCAGCTGACCTTCGCCGCCATCACCGTCGCGCTGGTCGCCGGCGCTTACGCCGAGCGCATGAAGTTCAAGGCGGTGCTGATCTTCTCGGTGCTGTGGTTCACGTTCGCCTACCTGCCGATGGCGCACATGGTCTGGTGGTGGGCGGGCCCGGATGCCTACACCGCGGCCATGAGCGCGGACGAGATTTCCGCGATGAACGGCACCGCCGGCTGGCTGTGGCAGCTCGGCGCGCTGGACTTCGCCGGCGGCACCGTGGTGCACATCAACGCCGGCGTGGCCGGCCTGGTGGTCGCGGCGTTCCTCGGCAAGCGCAAGACGATCTCGCCACCGCACTCGCTGGCCCTGTCGATGATCGGCGCCTCGCTGCTGTGGTTCGGCTGGTTCGGCTTCAACGCCGGCTCCAACCTCGAGGCCAACGGCTACGCGGTGCTGGCCTTCGGCAACACGTTGTTTGCCACGGCCGTCGCCGCGCTGACCTGGTTCTTCGCCGAGTGGATCCTCAAGGGCAAGCCCTCGCTGCTGGGCATCATCTCGGGCGCGGTGGCCGGCCTGGTCGGCATCACGCCGGCCTGCGGCTTCGTCGGCATCGTTGGCGCGTTGTGGATCGGCATGGCCGCCGGCCTCGCGTGCTTCCTGTTCTGCGCCTACGTGAAGAAGCTGCTGCGCATCGACGACGCGCTGGACGCCTTTGGCGTGCACGCGGTCGGCGGCATCATCGGCGCGATCCTGACCGGCGTGTTCGTGAATCCGGCACTGGGCGGCGCGGGTTATGTCACCGACGGCTGGATCGGGCCGACTTTCGGCTACGACTCGGCGCAGATCATGATCCAGGTCAAGGCGGTGCTGACCGCGATCGTGGTCAGCGGCGGCGTCGCGGCCGCGATCATGACCCTGCTGAAGTTCACGATCGGCATCCGCGTCGGCGAAGAGGCGGAGTCCGAGGGCCTCGACGTCGCGGAGCACGGGGAGAAGGCCTATAACTGAGGGCCACGCGTCGCGGATTCAGCCTCAGCGAACTGCGGTCCGATTGTCGAGTTGTTGCGTGACCTGAGGCTGGAATCCGCAGAACGAAGGGCCGGCAGACCGCCGGCCCTTCTTTCATTTAGACTGCCGCCGCGGTTCGGGAACCACGACCGGGGACGACAATGAAAATGCTGATGGCCGTCATCAAGCCCTTCAAGCTCGACGCCGTGCGCGAGGCGCTGGCCGAGGTCGGGGTGCAGGGCATGACCGTGACCGAAGTGCGCGGCTTCGGCCGCCAGAAGGGCCACACCGAGCTCTACCGCGGCGCCGAGTACACCGTCGACCTGCTGCCGAAGATCAAGCTCGAGGTCGCGGTCGCGCCGGCGCTGGTCGACAAGGCGATCGAGGCGATCCAGAAGGCCGCCAAGACCGGCCAGATCGGCGACGGCAAGATCTTCGTCTACGAACTCAACGAGACGGTGCGCATCCGCACCGGCGAAACCGGCAAGGAAGCGATCTGAGTCCCCGGGGGTTCGCATGAATTCCGGAGATACCGCCTGGCTGATCACCGCCACGGCGCTGGTGCTGTTCATGACGCTGCCGGGCCTGGCCCTGGTCTACGGCGGCCTGGTGCGGACCAAGAACGTCCTGTCGATCCTGATGCAGTGCTTCGTGATCGCCTGCATTGTCTCGGTGATCTGGGTCCTCTACGGCTACAGCCTGGCGTTCGCGCCGGGCGGGCCGGCGGTCGGCGGCCTGTCCAAGGCGTTCTTCGCCAACATCGGCGAAGACGCGCTGGTGCAAACCATCCCGGAAACCGTGTTCGCGATGTTCCAGCTGACCTTCGCCATCATCACGCCGGCGCTGGTGGTCGGCGCCTTCGCCGAGCGCATGAAGTTCAGCGCGATGATGCTGTTCTCGGCGCTGTGGCTGACGCTGGTCTACCTGCCGGTGTGCCACTGGGTGTGGGCGGCCGACGGCTGGCTGCTCAAGAAGAACCTGCTCGACTTCGCCGGCGGCACGGTGGTGCACACGACCTGCGGCGTCGCCGCGCTGGTGTGCGCGCTGGTGCTCGGCAAGCGCGCGGGTTTTCCGGCCGCGCCCCTGATGCCGCACAACATGACGATGACCGCGATGGGCGCCGGCATGCTGTGGGTCGGCTGGTTCGGTTTCAACGCCGGGTCCGCGCTCGCCGCCAACGGCAACGCCGGCATGGCGCTGCTGGCCACGCACGTAGCCGCCGCGGCCGGCGCGCTGGCGTGGATGGCGGTCGAATGGCTGCGCTACGGCAAGCCGAGCGTGCTCGGCGTCGTCACCGGCCTGGTCGCCGGGCTCGCCACGATCACGCCGGCCTCCGGCTACGTCGGTCCGGGCGGCGCGCTGGTCATCGGCGGCGTCGCCGGCCTGGTCTGCTTCACCGCCACCAACTACATGAAGCGCGCGATGGGCGTGGACGATTCGCTGGACGTGTTCCCGGTGCACGGCGTCGGCGGCATGACCGGCACGTTGCTGGCCGGCGTGTTCGCCTCGACCGGCCTGGGCGCGTTCAGCGGCCAGGGTTACGCCGAGGGCATGACCATGGGCACGCAGCTCGCGGTGCAGGCGCAGGGCGTGCTGTCCGTGGCCGGCTACACCGCCGTCGTGACCTTCGTGCTGCTCAAGGCCGTGGATTTCCTGACCGGCCTGCGCGTTTCGCCGGAGGCCGAGACCATGGGCCTGGACACGGCGGAGCACAACGAGCGCGGCTACAACTACTAGCGGGTCCCGGCGAGCCGGGTAAACTGGGCGCAGGAGGGTAACGTCATGCGTTCGATCATCGTCCTGTTGGCAGTCTTGGCCTGCGCCGCCGCGTCCGCCGGCGAGGTCTACAAGTGGAAGGACAAGGACGGCCGCGTCCACTACGGCGACAAGCCGAAGGGCGGCGAAGCGCAGGCCGTCGTGGTCGAGTCCTCCAGCGGCACCGGCGAGCCGTCCAAGGCCGGCGCCGAGCTGGCCTCGCGCGACGCCGAGTGCAAGACCAAGAAGCAGCAGCTCGAGGCCTGGCGCAGGGCGCCGAGCCTGAGCGAGATCGACAGCCTCGGCAAGCAGCGCGAGTACAGCGCGGCCGAGCGCGAGCAGTTCCTCGCGATGACGCAGCAGAAGGTCGACGGGCTGTGCGCGCCCAGGGCGCCGTCGCCGCAAGCCGCCGGGACGTTCCCGCCGCCGGAAGCGCCGATCGATGAAGTGAAGGCGCCGCCGGACGAGCCGCCGACGACGCCGTAAACGGGTCGCGCCTGAGAGGCGCTCCTACCGCAGGAAGTTCGGCACCGCGAACGCGGCGCGGTGCGTGTCGGCGTTGTAGTACCGCGTCTTCAGCTTCCTGATCGCAGCCGGCGCCAGGCGCGCCGCCAGCTTCCCCCTGGTCTTGCGCGCGAACGACGCCGACCACCAGCCGGACGGATAGACCGGCTGCGGAAAGGTGATCAGGTGGGTCTGGGCGAAGCCGGCCTGGCGCATCGCCGCGTGCATCTCGCGGATCAGGCCCTCGTGCAGCAGCGGCGACTCCGACTGCTGCACCAGCAGGCCATCCTTCGCCAGCGCCTTGATGCAGTCGCGGTAGAACTTCAGCCCGAACAGGCCTTCGGCAGGCCCGACCGGGTCGGTCGAGTCGATGATGATGAGGTCGATGCTGCCGGGCTTCGCATCCTTCATCCACTGGATGCCGTCGCCGAAGAACAGCGTGGCGCGCGGATCCTTGTTGGCCGTGCACAGCTCCGGGAAATACTTCTCCGACAGGCGCGTGACGCGCTCGTCGATCTCGACCTGGGTCGCGCGCTCCACGCCCTTGTGCTTGAGCACCTCGCGCAGCGTGCCGCAGTCGCCGCCGCCGACCACGACGACGTTCTTCGGGTTCTTGTGCGAGTTCAGCGCCGGGTGCGACATCATCTCGTGGTACAGGAAGTTGTCGAAGGTCGAGACCATGGTGCAACCGTCGATCGTCATCAGCCGGCCGAAGGTCGCCGTGTCCCAGATCTCGATCTTCTGGAAGGGGGTCTGCTCCTCGTGGAGCTTCCGGCGCGGACCGAGCTTGAGCGAGAAGGCGGTGCCGGTCTTGTCCACGGGCTCGGTGAACCAGCTGCTGTCGAGGGACATCGCGGACTCCAGAATGGACGGAAAAGGGTGACAATGCGCGCCGAAGTATAGGGGAACGATGCGGCAATGAATGACATGGGCTGGAGCGCGGCGAGCGCGCGGGACCTGTACAACGTCCCGTACTGGGGCGAGGGCTATTTCGACGTCGGCGCCAACGGCCACCTGCTGGTGCGGCCGAGCCGCAACGGCACCGCGATCGACCTGTACGAGCTCGCTCGCAGCCTGCCGGACCAGGGCCTGGCGCTGCCGGTGCTGCTGCGTTTCAGCGGCATCCTGCACGACCGCGTCGACGCACTGACCGGCGCGTTCGGCGAGGTGATCCGCGAACTCGAATACGGCGGCCGCTACACCGCGGTCTACCCGATCAAGGTCAACCAGCAGAAAGACGTGGTCGACGCCATCGTGCGCCACGGCGGCGACCGCGTCGGCCTCGAGGCCGGCAGCAAGCCCGAGCTCGCCGCGGTGCTGGGGCTGGCGCGCCCCGGCGCGCTGATCGTCTGCAACGGTTACAAGGACCGCGCCTACCTGCGGCGCGCGCTGATCGGCCAGAAGCTCGGCCACCGCGTGTACATCGTGGTCGAGAAAACCAGCGAGTTGCCGATGCTGCTCGCCGAAGCGAAGGACCTCGGCGTCGAGCCGCTGATCGGGCTGCGCGTGCGCCTGGGCAATTCCGGCAGCACGCAGCAGAACACCGGTGGCGAGAAAGCCAAGTTCGGCCTCGCCGCGGCGCAGGTGCTCGAGGCGGTCGAGCAGCTGAAGCAGGCCGGCAAGCTCGACTGCCTGCGCATGGTGCACTTCCACCTCGGTTCGCAGGTCGCCAACGTCGCCGACATCCAGCGCGGCATGCGCGAAGCGGCGCGTTACTACGTCGAGCTGCGCGCGCTCGGTGCGGCGCTCGACCTCGTGGACGTCGGCGGCGGCCTCGGCGTGGATTACGAAGGCACCCGCAGCCGCTCGTTCTGCTCGATCAATTACTCGTTGCGCGAATACGCGCAGAACATCGTGCGCACGATCCAGGAGGTGTGCCGCGCCGCCGGCCAGCCCGAGCCCGACATCGTGTCGGAGTCCGGTCGCGCGCTGACTGCGCACCACGCCGTGCTGGTTACGCAGGTGGTGGATTTCGAAAGTCCGCCCGCGCACGCGCCGGCCGCGCCCGCTGCCGGCGATCCGCCGCTGCTGCACGACCTGCACGCGACTCTCACGGCCATCGGCGAGCGCCCGCCGCTCGAGTGCCTGCACGACGCGCGCCATTTCCTGGCCGAGGCGCACGCCGCATACACGGCCGGCACGCTCGGCGTCGGGCAGCGCGCGCGCGTGGAGCAGTGCTACTACGCCGTGTGCCGCGCGGTGGCGCCGCGCCTGGACCCCGCCGTGCGCGCGCACCCCGAGGAACGCCACGAGGTCGGCGCGGAGCTGGCCGAGTAA
>JBOICR010000213.1:0-1958 GCA_050740195.1 Nevskiaceae bacterium
CCCGGAGGCGGTGTTCGTGCCGCCGGATTTCACCCGCTACAAGGCTGCGTCACGGCAGACGCGCGAAATCTTCCACCGTCACACCGATCTGGTGGAGCCGTTGTCGCTGGACGAGGCCTACCTCGACGTCACCTCGAACAAGACCGGCCTGCCGACGGCCACCGCCGTCGCCAAGGCGATTCGCGCGCAGATCCGCGAAGAGCTGCAGCTGACGGCCTCGGCTGGCGTCGCGCCGAACAAGTTCCTGGCCAAGCTGGCGTCGGACGTGCGCAAGCCGGACGGGCTGTTCGTGATCCTGCCGGATGAAATCGATGCCTTCCTCCCCGGCCTGCCGGTCGGGCGCATCCCCGGCGTGGGCAAGGTGACCGACGCGCAGCTCGGCGCGCTGGGAATCCGTACGATCGGCGAGCTGCGCGAGCTCAGCGCCGGCGAGCTCGAGCGCCGATTCGGCAAGTACGGCAAGCGCTTGTACGAGTTCGCACGCGGCATCGACGACCACCCGGTCGTGCCCAACCAGCCGACGCAATCGATCTCGGCCGAGGACACTTTCGAGCGCGACCAGACGCTCGATGCGATGGAAAGCAAGATCCGTGGCCTGGCGGCGAAAGTCTGGGAGGCGGCCCAGCAGGAGCACCGCGTGCCGCACACGGTCGTGCTCAAGCTCAAGACGCACGACTTCAAGGTGTTGACTCGCAGCCTGACGCCGCAACAGATGCCGGCCACTGCGGCCGAACTGGCGGAAATGGCGCTGTCACTGCGCGAGCGGGTCGGACGGCCCGCAAGATCACTCTATCGGCTGGTCGGCGTCGGCCTGTCGAATTTCCGCGACCAGGATGAAGCGGGCGAGCGCCAGCCGCAGCTGTTCCAGGACCAGAGGTAGACTCGCCGCACCATGAAGAACGTCCCCTCGCAACACGACAAAGCCCTCAAGTTCCAGGCGCTGCACCAGCGCGCCGGCGCGTTCCTGATGCCCAATCCGTTCGACGGCGGCTCGGCACGCCTGTTCGAGCGGCTGGGCTACGAGGCACTGGCCACGTCGAGCGGTGCGTCGGCGGCGACGCTGGGCAGGCGCGACGGCCAGCTGACCCGCGAGCAGGTCATGGCGCACGTGCACGCAGTCGCGCAGGCGACGTCGCTGCCGCTGTCGGCGGACCTGGAGAACGGCTTTGGCGCCGAACCGGAGCAGGCCGCCGAAACGATCCGCCTCGCCGCCCAGAACGGCGCGGTGGGTGGCTCGATCGAGGATTACTCGGGCGATCCGGCGAATCCGATCTACGACCTGGCCCTGGCCACGCGGCGCATCGCCGTCGCGGCGGCAATGGCGCGCTCGCTGCCGTTCCCGTTCACGCTCACCGGCCGCTGCGAGAACTTCTTGCGCAAGCGCCCGGACCTCGAGGACACGATCGCGCGGCTGAAAGCCTATGAACAAGCCGGCGCCGACGTACTGTTCGCGCCCGCGCTGCCGGACCTCGCCGCCGTGCGGCGCGTCGCCGGCGCGCTGAAGCGCCCGCTCAGTTTCATGATCGGCATGCCGGGGCAATCCTTCAGCCTGAAGGAGCTCGCGGACGCCGGCGTGCGGCGCATCAGCCTCGGCTCGGCGCCGTACCAGGTCGCGATGAAGGCGCTGGGCCACGCCGCAACGGTTGCCCTGAAGGAAGGCCGCTTCGACGGGTTTACCGAGGGCTGAGCCGCAGGTTCGCCCGCCAGGAAAAACTGTCGCCATTCAGCGTCGACGGAACTCGCCGCGAGGCCGCGCGTCTATTGGCTCGACTGTTCGCAAACTCGTGGCAGGGGAGCAATGGACGACTGGGCCGCCGGATTCGTTACACGCAGCCCGATCCTCAAGGCGGTGCTCGAGGACGCCCGCCGCATTGCCAGGACCGACTCCGACGCGCTGATCACCGGCGCCGCCGGCACCGGCAAGGAAACCCTGGCCCGCGCGATGCACGCCGCCAGCG
>JBOICR010000214.1:0-15561 GCA_050740195.1 Nevskiaceae bacterium
GGGGAGGCCGATTTCCTGATCGGCGTCAGCGCGACCCAGCTCCGCCAGTGGAAGACGGCCGAAGCCGCGCTGCGCGCGGCGATGCAGCACGAGAAGTACTTGAAGCCGGCCACCGAGTGGCTGAGTCACATGCGCGACGAATACGCGTACAACAACCCGGACAACGGCGACGGGGCTGAGCCGGCCGGCGACGCCAAGACCCGGACGAACTGACACCACTCCCTCCGGTCGCCTGCGGAGGGCCAGCCGAAGGGAGCACGTGACGCCGTCCCGGACCGCACAGATCGCGATCGCCTTCGCGATCGTCTACCTGGTCTGGGGCTCCACCTATCTCGCCATCCGCGTCGGCGTCCAGCATCTGCCGCCCTGGCTGTTCGCCGGCACCCGGTTCATCGCCGCCGGCATCCTCATGCTCGCCTACGCGTTCCTGCGCGGCGCGCGCCTGCCGGCCTCGCGCCGCGACTGGCTGAACATCGCCGTCACCTCGCTGCTGATGCTGGTCGCCGGCAACGGCCTGGTCACCTGGAGCGAGCAGTGGGTCGAGTCGAACCAGGCGGCGCTGATCGTTGCGACTTCGGCGCTGTGGATCGCCTGGCTCGGCACGTTCGGCGCGCACGGCGAGCGGCTCAACCGCCTGACGCTGGTCGGCCTGGGCCTCGGCTTCGGCGGCGTCGCGGTGCTGGTGCAGAGCGGGGTGACCCGGCAACTCGCACCGGTGGCGGCGTACGCGGCGCTGAGCCTCGCCCCGCTGACCTGGGCCGCCGGCTCGGTCTGGTCGCGCCGCGCGCCGGTGTCGTGCCCGCCGGTCATGACCGCGGCGCTGCAGATGCTGATCGCTGGCGCCGTGATGTCCGCCGCCGGCCTCGCGCTCGGCGAGACCGCGCGCTGGCAGAACACGCCCGAAGGGCTGTTCGCGCTGGTCTACCTCGTGCTGTTCGGCTCGTGCCTCGCCTATGGCGCCTACCTGTGGCTGGTGCACGAGGTGCCGCCGGCGCGGCTGGGCACGTATGCCTACGTCAACCCCGCGGTCGCCGTCGTGCTCGGCTGGTGGCTGCTCGACGAACACCTCGACGCGACGCAGGTCACCGGCACGATCATCATCCTGGCCGGCGTGCTGCTGGTGACCTGGGCGTCGCGCAAGCCCGCGGTGAAGCCGGCGAAATGAGATTCGCCGCCCTGCGCGACCTGAAGCCGCCCCGATGCTGACCTTCGCGCTGAAGCGGCTGCTGTCGACGGTGGCGACGCTGCTGGTGCTGGCCCTGCTGGTGTTCTTCCTGCTGCACGCTGCCCCGGGCGGGCCGTTCGAAGACGCGCGCACGCTGGTGCCGGACGTGCAGGCGCAGATCGACGAGCTGGTCGGCGCCGGCTTCCCGGTGTCGCTGCAGCTCGGGCTCGCGGCAATGACGCTGGCGGTCCTGCTCGGCTGCGGCGCCGGGACCCTGGCCGCGCTGCGGCGCGGCAGCCTGGGCGACCGCGCGCTGATGGCGCTCGTCATGACGGGCGCCTCGATCCCGAACTTCGTCGTCGCGCCGCTGCTGATCCTGGCCTTCGCGCTGGCGCTCGGATGGCTGCCGGCGGGCGGGTGGGACAGCTGGCGCAGCGCGGTGCTGCCGGTGATCGCGCTGGCGCTGCCGCAGGTGGCCTGGCTCGCGCGGCTGACCCGCGACTCGATGGCCGAGGTGCTGGCGCAGGGCTACATCCGCACCGCGAGCGCCAAAGGCCTGCCGCCGCGCTGGATCATCTTCCGCCACGCGCTCAAGCCGGCGTTGATGCCGGTGCTGTCGTACCTGGGGCCGGCGACCGCCCAGATCATCACCGGCTCGGTCGTGGTCGAGCAGGTGTTCTCGATTCCCGGGCTCGGCCGGCACTTCGTCCAGGGCGCGCTGAACCGCGATTACACGGTGGTGATGGGCGTGGTCATGTTCTACGGGGCGCTGATCGTCGTGTTCAACCTGGTGGTCGACCTGCTGTACGGCGCGCTCGACCCGCGGGTGCGGACCCGATGAGCAGAAATTGGGGTCGGAGTGCTATTTCCCCCGGCGGGAGCAGTAGATCTGCCCATCCGGCTCGAAATAGCACTCCGACCCCATTTTCCCGCGCGGCCGCCGCCAGCCTGGTAGTGCTCGGGCTGATCGCGCTGGCGTGCGTCGCCGGCCCGTGGCTCGCACCGCATTCCGCCGAGGCGCTGGACTTCGAGCGCATCGCTGCACAGCCGGCGCTGGAGGGCGGCCACTGGTTCGGCACCGACAACGTCGGCCGCGACCTGTTCGCGCGCACGCTCGAGGGCGGCCGGGTCTCGCTGCTGGTCGGCCTGCTGGCGACGCTGGTCAGCGTCGTGATCGGCGTCGCCTGGGGCGCGGTTGCCGGCTACTTCGGCGGGCGCGTCGACGCGCTGATGATGCGCGCGGTCGACATCCTGTACGCGTTGCCGTTCGTGTTCCTGGTCATCCTGCTGATGGTGCTGTTCGGCCGTCACTTCGCGCTCGTGTTCGTCGCCGTCGGCGCGATCAACTGGCTCGACATGGCGCGCATCGTGCGTGGCCAGACGCTGTCGCTGCGCCGGCGCGAGTTCGTCGACGCGGCGCGTCTCGCGGGCCTGCCGCCGCTGGCGATCATCCGCGCCCACATCGTGCCGAACCTGCTCGGGGTCGTCGTGGTGTGCGCGACGCTGACCGTGCCGCAGGTGATCCTGATCGAGTCGTTCCTGAGCTTCCTCGGCCTTGGCGTGCCGGAGCCGGCCACCAGTTGGGGCGTGCTGGTCAACGACGGCGCCGCCGACATGGAGGCCGCGCCGTGGGCGCTGCTGTTCCCGGCAGGCTTCCTGGTCACGACGCTGCTGTGCCTGAATTTCCTCGGCGACGGTCTGCGCGAGGTGCTCGATCCGGTGGGAGCGGCCCATGGCCGCGACTGACGATCGCGCTGACTCGGCGCCGGTTGTCCGGGCGGTGACGGGCTGGTAACGTCAAGCCGAGAGGGAGTGTCGATGAGCGCCACGAAACGCTTCTGGTTCTGTGCGGGCATTCTTTCCGCGGCTTCCCTGAGCCAGACAGCGCACGCGGTCACCTTCGAACTTCCGGTCGGCGACGGCCTGGCCGGCACGCTGAACACGACGATGACGCTCGGCGCCGGGCTGCGCATGCAGGACCGCGCCTCCGATCTTGTCGGCAAGTCCAACCTGGACCCCGGCGTCTGCGGCGGCATCGCCCAGTCGTGCCAGGGCGCGTTCAAGGAGCAGACCCATCCGGCGCGCACGCTGGCGCGCTCGCCCGGCGCGGCCTACCTGAACGCCGACGACGGCAACCTGAATTACGACCGCCACGACACGACCCAGGCGGTGTTCAAGCTGACGCAGGACGTGACGTTGTCGTACGGCGATTTCGGCGTGTTCGCGAAGTGGCTGTACTTCTACGATTTCGTCAACAACGACTTCATCGAGCACCACCCGAACATGGTCACGGCCGCGAACCGCGGCAGCGTCGGCTGCACGACCCCGGTGGGCAGCGGCGGCTGCAACGCCACGACCTTCGACCGGGCGTATGGACCCGGCGCGCCGGTCGACACCGCGCGCACCGATGACGAGGTGCTGCGCCAGGTCGGCACCGACCTGCAGATGTTCGACTACTACTTCTACGGCCAGCTGCCGCTGCCCTGGGGCGAGGACAAGAACCTCACCTTCAAGGTCGGCAACCAGACCTTGAACTGGGGCGAGAGCACCGCGCTGGTGATCAACTCGATCAACCAGGTCAACCCGGTCAACGCCAACAACCTGATGCGCGTCGGTTTCGACCTGGCGGAGCTGTTCACTCCGACCGGCATGGTGTTCCTGTCGCTCGAGCCGTTCGAGGGCGCCACGATCGAGGCGTTCTATGGTTACGAGTGGCAGCCGGTCGAGATCCCGGCGCCGGGCAGCTTCTTCTCGTTCGCCGACGCCGGCACCAACAACGCGGTGGACTATGCGTCGATCAGCTTCGGCGGCCAGGCCGAGGACCCCGAGATCTGCCCGACCGGCGCGCCGCCGGCCGGCGTCGACGCGGCGTTCGATTACTACAACCCCGGATCGGGCTGCGCCTCGCCGCAGAACAACCCGCTGGCGGGCCTGACCAACACCTCGCTGACGACCCGGCGCGTGTCCGACAACGAGGCGCGCGACGACGGCCAGTTCGGCGTCTCGTTCAAGTACTTCGCGGACTGGCTCAACAACGGCACCGAGTTGGCGTTCTATTTCATGAACTACCACTCGAAGCTGCCGTACGTGAGCTTCTATTCGACCCAGGCCAGCTGCGCCCGGGCCGAGGGCAACGCGATGGGCCAGGACGCGACCGACGGCGGGCAGCTGTTCTCGCTCTGCAACGACGTCGACACGATCCAGCCGAGCGACCTGCCGTCGGGGCAAGCCACCGCCGCGGGTGCGCGGACTGCGACGCGCAGCGTGGCGCCGATCGACACGGTGCGCTTCCAGCTCGAGTATCCGGAAGACATCCAGATGTACGGTTTCAGCTTCAACACCACCGTCGGCGACATCTCGCTGCAGGGCGAGATCGCGTTCCGCCCCGACATGCCGCTGCAGGTGGACACGCAGGACCTGACCTTCCACGCGCTCGGGCCGATGCTGGGGCGTTGCCACACGCCGGCGGCGGGCTGCGCCGGCACCGTTACCGGCACGTCGGCCGTCGACGGCGTCAGCTACGACACCCCCAGCGACTTCACTCCGTACCCGGGCACCGGCATCGCGGCGTTCACCGACACGTTCGACCTGCTGATCGGCGGCGCGGGGGTCGGCTCGGCGCGCGCCTTCCCGAGCTTCATCGGCGCGTATCGTGGCGTCGCGGCCGGCGAGACGCCTCCCGAGAGCTACATCCGCGGCTGGGAGGAGTTCGACGTCTGGCAGGGCAACCTGGGCGCGACCTACGTGCAGGGCGCGACCGACAACGTGATCGGCGCCGACCAGCTGATCTGGCTGTTCGAGGTCGGCGCGCAGTACGTGCCGGACCTGCCTGACGTCAGCGTGCTGCAGATCGAGGCACCCGGGACGTACTACCACGCCAGCGCGGGCGCGGACGGCACGATGACCGGCAACTACGCGCAGGATTGCGCGCACACGCTGGACTGCAACTACAACGGCTACAACCCGCGCACCGGCGAGTTCTTCTCCGATGCGGGCGACCCGCATCCCTGCACCGCGGCGGTGCTCGCCGCCACCACGCCGGCCAACAGCCGCGGCTGCGGCGACGGCCTGCGCTTCAACCCGCACCAGGAACCGTCGGACGGATTTGCCGACGCCTTTTCGTGGGGTTACGTCATCGTCAGCCTGATCCGCTACGAGAGCGTGCTGCCCGGCGTGTCGATCGCGCCGTTCACGCTGTTCCAGCACGACGTCAAGGGCACGTCCACCGACGTCGCGGCGCAGTTCACCGAGAGCCGCAAGGACATCGCCTTCGCGCTGGAGATCCGCTACCTCGAATCGCTGAGCATCACGCCGGGCTACATCTGGTCCACCGGCGGCGGCCGCTACAACCTGCAGCGCGACCGCGACCAGCTCTACGCGTTCGTCAAATACCTGTTCTGAGTTCGTCATGCCGGCTTACGCCGGGGTGACGGCCATCGATCTCAGCATGCCCTTCAGGTAGCGCCCGGTGTGCGAGCGCGCGACGCGCGCGACGTCCTCGGGCGTGCCCGAGGCGACGACCTCGCCGCCGCCCTCGCCGCCCTCGGGGCCGAGGTCGACCACCCAGTCGGCGCGCTTGATCACGTCGAGGTTGTGCTCGATCACGACCACCGTGTTGCCGTGGTCGCGCAGGCGCTCCAGCACGCGCAGCAGCTGCGCTACGTCGTGGAAGTGCAGGCCGGTGGTCGGCTCGTCGAGGATGTAGAGCGTCTGGCCGGTGTCGCGGCGTGACAGCTCCTTCGCCAGCTTGACGCGCTGCGCCTCGCCGCCGGAGAGCGTGGTCGCGTTCTGGCCCAGCGTGATGTACGACAGGCCGACGTCGACCAGCGTCTCGAGCTTGCGCGCGATCGCCGGCACCGGCTTGAAGAAGCCCAGCGCTTCCTCGACCGTCATGTTCAGCACCTGGTCGACGGTCTTGCCCTTGTAGTGGATGTCGAGCGTCTCGCGGTTGTAGCGCCGGCCGCGGCAGGTGTCGCAGGTGACGTAGACGTCCGGCAGGAAGTGCATCTCGACCTTGATCAGGCCGTCGCCTTCGCAGGTCTCGCAGCGCCCGCCCTTGACGTTGAACGAGAACCGTCCGGCATCGTAGCCGCGCGCGCGCGACTCCGGCACCTGCGCGAACAGCTCGCGGATCGGCGTGAACAACTGCGTGTAGGTCGCCGGGTTGCTGCGCGGCGTGCGGCCGATGGGCGACTGGTCGATGTCGATGATCTTGTCGAGGTGGTCGAGCCCGTCGACCTGTTCGACCGGCGCGTGCAGCACGGACGAGCCGTTCAGGTGGCGCGCGGCGTAGCCATACAGCGTGTCGTTGATCAGCGTGGACTTGCCCGAGCCCGAAACGCCGGTGACGCAGGTCAGCAGGCCGACCGGGATCTCGACGTCGAGGTTCTTCAGGTTGTTGCCGGTCGCGCCGTGGATGCGGATCTGCCTCGCAGGCTGCGGCGGGTTGCGCAGGTCGGGGATCTCGATCTGCTCGCGGCCGGACAGGTACTTGCCGGTCCAGGACTGCTGGTTCTTCTCGATGTCCGCCGGCGTGCCCTGGCCGACGATCTCGCCGCCGTGCAGGCCGGCGCCGGGCCCGATGTCGACGACGTGGTCGGCTGCGCGGATCGCCTCCTCGTCGTGCTCGACCACGATCACGGTGTTCCCCAGGTCGCGCAAGCGCACCAGCGTGTCGAGCAGCCGGCGGTTGTCGCGCTGGTGCAGGCCGATGCTCGGCTCGTCGAGGACGTACATCACGCCGACCAGCCCGGCGCCGATCTGCGACGCCAGGCGGATGCGCTGGGCCTCGCCGCCGCTGAGCGTCTCGGCGCTGCGCGCCAAGGTGAGGTAGTCGAGGCCGACGTTGTTCAGGAACCCCAGCCGCGCCGAGATTTCCTTGATGATCTTGGCGGCGATCGCCTGCTTGTGGCCGGGCAGGCGCAGGGTCTCGAAGAAACGCACGCCCTCGCGGATGGAGAAGCTGGCGATCTCCGGCAGCCGCGTGTCGTTGACGTAGACGTGCCGCGCCTGGCGGTTCAGGCGCTCGCCGCTGCACTCGGCGCAGGGCTTGCTCGACAGGTACTTGGCCAGTTCCTCGCGCACGGCGTCGGACTCGGTCTCGTGGTAGCGCCGCTCGAGGTTCGGCAGGATCCCTTCGAAGCGGTGCACGCGCGTATTCATGCGGCCGCGCTCGTCCGGGTAGCGGAACGAGATGCGCTCCTCGCCGCTGCCATCCAGCAGCACCGACTGATGCTTCTTCGGCAGCGATTCGAACGGCGCCTCGAGGTCGATGCCGTAATGGCCCGACAGCGACTGCAGCAGGCTCCAGTAGTACGGGTTGCGGCGGTCCCAGCTGCGGATCGCCCCGCCGGCCAGCGACAGCTCCGGCGCGGCGACCACGCGCTCGGGGTCGAAAATCTGCAGCACGCCGAGGCCGTCGCACTTCGTGCAGGCGCCGTGCGGTGCGTTGAACGAGAACAGGCGCGGCTCGAGCTCGGGCACCGAGTAGCCACAGTGCGGGCAGGCCATCTTCGACGAAAATACCTGGACTGCCGGCGTTCCACCGGCCGCGGCCAGCGGCTCGGTGCCCTTGGCGTCGCCGTACGGCGCCACGTACACCAGCCCCTCGGCCAGACGCAGCGCGGTCTCGAAAGATTCCGCCAGGCGCTGCCTGGCGTCCGGCCGGACCTTGAAGCGGTCGACGACGATGTCGATGTCGTGCTTCTGCTTGCGGTTGAGGTTCGGCGTCTCTTCGAGCTCGACCACGCGGCCGTCGACGCGCGCGCGCACGAAGCCCTGCGCGCGCATCTGCTCGAACACTTCCGTGTGCTCGCCCTTGCGGCCGCGCACCACCGGCGCCAGCAGCATCCAGGCCGACTCGGCCGGCAGCGCCAGCACCTGGTCCACCATCTGCGACACGCTTTGCGCCTCGAGCGTCACGCCATGATCGGGGCAACGCGGCACGCCGACCCGCGCATACAGCAAGCGGAGGTAATCGTGGATCTCGGTGACGGTGCCGACCGTGGAGCGCGGGTTGTGCGAAGTGGATTTCTGCTCGATCGAGATCGCCGGCGACAGGCCCTCGATCGAATCCACATCCGGCTTCTGCATCATCGACAGGAATTGGCGGGCATACGCCGACAGCGACTCGACGTAGCGGCGCTGGCCTTCGGCGTACAGCGTGTCGAACGCCAGCGACGACTTGCCCGAGCCGGACAGGCCGGTGATGACGATCAGCCGGTCCCGCGGCAGGTCGAGCGAGACGTTCTTCAGGTTGTGGGTCCGGGCACCCCGGATGCGGATCTGGTCCATGCGGGCAAAGCGGGCAAACGAACCGCGTATTTTAGTCTTTCGTGGGAAATGAGGGACAGACCACCATTTCCTGAACCCTGGTCGCCAAAATGAAGCCGGTCGGGGAAATGGTGGTCTGTCCCCATTTTCCGCAGCGGCAGGCTCACCCGGTGAGCCCTGTCAAATTGCCCGGCGCCGCGCCGCGGCGTAGGCTCCCCGCCGCAGGCTTGACCCTGCCACCGTCGCCCGTCGGCGCCGGATGAGCCAAATTCAAGAACGGAGATACGACATGGCACGTGGCGTGAACAAGGTGATCCTGATCGGCAACCTGGGCCAGGACCCCGAAACCAAATCCCTTCCCTCCGGCAGCGCGGTGACCAACATCCGCGTGGCGACCACCGAGGGCTGGAAAGACAAGCAGACCGGCGAAAAGAAGGAAAGCACCGAGTGGCATTCGGTGGTGTTCTTCGACCGCCTGGCCGAAATCGCCGGCCAGTACCTCAAGAAGGGTTCGAAGGTCTACATCGAAGGCAGCCTGCGCACGCGCAAGTGGCAGGACAAGAGCGGCAACGATCGCTATACGACCGAGGTGCGCGCCACCGACATGCAGATGCTCGACAGCAAGGGCGGTGGTGGTGGCGGCGGCAGCTACGAGCGCGGCGCCGGCAAGCCCGAAACGGCGGCGCCGGCGGCGGTCGGCGAGAAGAGCTTCGAGGACGACGACATCCCGTTCTAGGGATCCCCGATGGCTGCGAAGGAGCTTTCGCTGTTCCAGCAGGCCTGCGGCAAGCTGCGCATCTCGCGGCTGGGTCCGCTGACCATGCTGGTCGTGGATGGCCAGGGCCTCGGCCTGTGCATGACGGGCGATTTCTCGCCGGTGCAGAAATGGGCCCAGGCCAAGAAGGCCGGCCCCAACGCGACCATCGACATGGGCAAGATCATCGAGAAGATCGACGTGATCGTGTGCCGCGCCGGCACCACGTTCGCCTCGACCCGGGGCAGCACCAAGCCGCTCGAGGGCATCGCCAAGGCGATGCGCGCGGCCGGCATGGACCTCAAGGAGTTCTCGTTGCCCCCGGAGATCAGGGAAATGGAGAAAGCAGTGGACCACGTGCTCGCGGCCAAGGCAGCGGGGGAGAAAAAGAAGGCCGCGGAAGCGGCACTGAACGCCGCGCCGACCGAGAACAAGGACCCCCCTTCGTGAAAGCCATCGTGTGCAAGGCCTTCGGCCCGCCGGAGACGCTGGCGTTCGAAGAGGTGCCGTCGCGCCCGCTCGGCAAGAGCGAGGTCCGCATCGCGGTGAAAGCCGCCGGCGTGAATTTCCCCGACACGCTGATCATCCAGGGCAAGTACCAGCTCAAGGCCGACCCGCCGTTCACGCCGGGCGCCGAAGTGGCCGGCACGGTGCTCGAGGCCGGTGAAAAGGTGAAGAACGTGATCCCCGGCGACGCGGCCGTGGCGCTGGTGCCCACCGGCGGCTACGCCGAGGAAGTCGTGGCACCGGCCGAAATGGTGATGCCGCTGCCGCGCGGCATGGACTTCAAGGACGCGGCCGGCTTCCCGATGATCTACGGCACCTCGTACCACGCGCTGAAGCAGCGCGCGCAGATCCGGCCGGGCGAGACGCTGCTGGTGCTCGGCGCCGCCGGCGGCGTCGGCCTGGCCGCGCTGCAGCTCGGCAAGCTGATGGGCGCGCGCGTCATCGCCGCGGCCGGCAGCGACGACAAGCTGGCGTTCTGCAAGCAGCAGGGCGCCGACGAGGTCGTGAACTACACGAAGGAGAACCTCAAGGAGTCGGTCAGGAAGCTGACCCAGGGGCAGGGCGCCGACGTGATCTACGATCCGGTCGGCGGCGAGCTGACGCAGGAGTGCCTGTCGTGCATCAACTGGAACGGCCGCCACCTCGTGGTCGGCTTCGCCGCCGGCAAGATCCCCGAGGTCGCGCTGAACCGGCTGCTGCTGAAGGGCGCCTCCGCGGTCGGCGTGTTCTGGGGCGCGTTCGTGGCGCGTGAGCCGAAGGCGAACTGGGAGAATTTCCAGCAGCTGTTCGCCTGGTACGGCGAAGGCAAGCTCAAGCCGCACGTGTCGAAGGCCTACCCGCTGGCGCAGGCGGGGGCGGCGCTGCGTGACATGCTCGAGCGCAGGGTCACCGGCAAGGTGGTCCTGGTCCCCTAGGGGCCATGTTCAAGAACATCCTGATCCTCTGCACCGGCAACATCTGCCGCAGCCCGATGGCGGAGGCGGTGCTGCGCGAGCGGCTCAACGCCCCCGCGGTTTCGATCTCGTCGGCCGGCACGTCGGCGCTGGTGGGCGAGCCGGCCGAGCTGATGGCGGTCGAGGTGGCGGCGCGCTACGGCTTCGACCTCGCCGGGCACCGCGCGCGGCAGGCGCTGCCGCCGCTGCTGATCCAGTCCGACCTGGTGCTGGTGATGACGCGAGCGCACGCCGACTGGGTGCACGAACGGGTGCCGCCGCTGCGCGGGCGCGTGCAGCTGCTGGGCCGCTGGCAGGAGCAGGAAATCCCGGACCCGTACGGCCGCGACCGCGCCGCGTTCGAGAGCGTGTTCGAGCTGATCGACGACTGCGTGGCGGACTGGCTGCCGCGCCTGGTCTGACGCTGCCGGTCTTGTCGGGACCGGTGTGCCCGTCTCGCTTCATGGCTCGCTCGATGCCCGCGCCATGGCGAGCCGAGACTTGGCGAGGCGCGTTGGCGCGGCGACGAGGCGAGCCATCCCCGGAGGGAGCCACACCGACCCGCTCCGGAGCCACTGACCGGCCGGTATAATTCCGGCCCCCATTTCGGGCCTCCCATGAGCGCGCCTCCCAAGGTCTTCATCCGGACCTACGGCTGCCAGATGAACGAGTACGACTCGGCCAAGATGGCCGACGTGCTCGGCCGCGCGCAGGGCTATGAGCGCACCGAAGTCCCTGAAGAGGCTGACCTGCTGCTGATCAATACCTGCTCGGTGCGCGAAAAGGCACAGGAAAAGGTGTTCTCGGAGCTCGGCCGCTGGAAAGCCTGGAAGGCTGCCAGACCCGGCCGCGTGATCGGTGTCGGCGGCTGCGTCGCCAGCCAGGAAGGCGCGGCGCTGGCCGCCCGCGTACCGATCGTCGACCTCGTGTTCGGCCCGCAGACGCTGCACCGCCTGCCGGCGCTGCTCGAGCGCGCCCGCACTACCGGCAAGCCCGCGATCGACGTCAGCTTCCCCGAGATCGAGAAGTTCGACCGCCTGCCCGAGCCGCGCGCGGAAGGCCCGACGGCCTTCGTCTCGATCATGGAAGGCTGCAGCAAGTACTGCACGTTCTGCGTCGTCCCCTACACGCGGGGCGAGGAGATCAGCCGCCCGTTCGCAGGCGTGATGAAGGAGTGCGAACAGCTGGTCGCGCAGGGCGTGCGGGAGATCACGCTGCTGGGGCAGAACGTCAACGCGTACCGCGGTGCGATGCCGGGCCCCGGATCGGGGTCCGGGGCAGGCGGCGAGACCTGCGACCTCGCGCTGCTGGTCGAGCACCTGGCGCAGCTCGACGAGCTCGAGCGCATCCGCTTCACCACCTCGCATCCGGTCGAGTTCACCGACGCGCTGATCGAGGCCTTTGCCGAGGTGCCCAAGCTCGCGTCCTGCCTGCACCTGCCGGTGCAGTCCGGCTCCGACCGCATCCTGGCGATGATGAAACGCGGCCACACGCGCGCGCAGTACCTCGACAAGATCCGCCGCGTGCGCGCGGCGCGGCCGGGCCTGTCGCTGTCGTCGGACTTCATCGTCGGCTTCCCGGGCGAGACCGAGGACGATTTCGGCGCGACGCTGGACCTGATCGAGGAGGCGCGCTTCGACTGCGCGTTCTCGTTCGCCTATTCGCCGCGCCCCGGCACGCCGGCCGCCAACCTGCGCGACGCGGTGCCCGATGCCGAGAAGGATCGCCGGCTGCACGTGCTGCAGGCGCGCATCCGCGAGTTCGACGACGCCTTCAAGCGCGCGATGGTCGGTGCGACCCACGACGTGCTGGTCGAGCGTGTGTCGGAGCGCGGTGGCGGCCAGCTGACCGGCAAGACCTCGACCAACCGCCCGGTGAATTTCGACGGGCCGGAGTCGCTGATCGGCCGCATCGTTGCGGTGACCGTGACCGAAGCGCTGACCCATTCGCTGCGCGGACGGCTCGCTCGCGCGCTGCCCGAGGCCGCGTGAAATCGCACGCTCGCGCCGAGCCCGCGCCGCGGCGCCTGGACCTGGTGCTGGAGCCCGACGACACGCAGCGCCTCGCCAACCTGGGCGGCCCGTTCGACTCGCACCTGCGGCAGATCGAGCTGCGTCTGGGCATCGAAATCCGCGCGCGCGGCAACCGCTTCCGCCTGCTCGGGCCGGAAGCCGAGTTGCAGCGCGGCGAGAACGTCCTGCGGGCGCTGTTCGCGCAGGCCGCCGACGCGCCGCTGTCGGCCGAGCACGTGCACCTGGCGTTGGCCGAGCACGGCGCGCAGGCGGCGGCGGAAGGCCCGGCGCCGGCGGAAGAGAACGGCGAAATCGTGGTGCGCACCCAGCGTGGCACGGTGCGCGGGCGCAGCGAGCGCCAGCGTGAATACCTGCGCGACATCGCGATGCACGACCTGACCTTCGGCATCGGCCCGGCCGGCACCGGCAAGACCTACCTCGCGGTCGCCTCGGCGGTGCACGCGCTCGAGCGCGACCGCGTGCGGCGCATCGTGCTGACGCGGCCGGCAGTCGAGGCCGGCGAGAAACTCGGCTTCCTGCCCGGCGACATGGCGCAGAAGGTCGACCCGTACCTGCGGCCGCTGTACGACGCGCTGTACGAGATGCTCGGCTTCGAGCGCGTCGCGCGGCTGGTCGAGCGCGCGGTGATCGAGGTCGCGCCGCTGGCGTTCATGCGCGGGCGGACGCTCTCCGAATCGTTCCTGATCCTCGACGAGGCCCAGAACACCTCGGTCGAGCAGATGAAGATGTTCCTGACCCGCATCGGCTTCGGCTCGGTGGCCGTGGTCACCGGCGACATCACGCAGACCGACCTGCCCAAGCACCAGGCCAGCGGCCTCAAGCACGCGATGGAGGTGCTGAAGGACGTGCCGGCGATCCGCTTCCGGCTGTTCGAGAAGCAGGACGTCGTGCGCCACCCGCTGGTGCAGTCCATCGTGCACGCCTACGAGCTGCACGAGCAGAAGAATCCCTGAGTGGCCGCGACGATCACGATCCAGCACGCGGCCAAGGGCGCGCCGTCGGCCGCGATGCTGCGCAAGTGGGTGCGCGCCGCGCTGGGCCGCACCTCGGGCGAGCTCACGCTGCGCATCGTCGGGCCGGGCGAGAGCCGGACACTGAACCGGCGCTACCGACGCAAGGACAAGCCGACCAACGTGCTGTCGTTCCAGTACGGCACGACGGTCCCCGGCAGGGCACGTGTGCTGGGGGACATCGTGGTCTGCGCGGCGGTGGTCAACCGCGAGGCGCGGGAGCAGGGCAAGCGCCCCGCCGCGCACTGGGCGCACATGGTGGTCCACGGCGTCCTGCACCTGCTCGGCCTGGACCATATCGAGGCTGCCGACGCAAGAGTGATGGAAGGCCGCGAACGTGCGATTCTGGCGCGCTTGTCCTTCCCCGACCCGTACCAGCCCCGTTCATGACCAAGGAATCCGGCCGCCCACGCAAGCGCGGCGACGCCCCCTCGTGGTGGCGCGCGCTGACGCAGAAGCTCGGTGGCGGCCCGCAGACGCGCGAGGGCCTGCTGGCGATCCTGCACGGCGCCCGCGACCACAAGGTGGTCGACGGCGATGCGCTGCTGATGATCGAGGGCGTGCTCGGAACCGCCGAGCGCCAGGTGCGCGACATCATGGTGCCGCGCGCGCAGATGGTCATCGTGCAGCAGGACTTCACCCTCGACCAGATCCTGCCGGTAGTGGTGGAGTCCGGCCACTCGCGCTTCCCGGTCGTCACGACCTCGAAGGACAAGGTGATCGGCATCCTGCTGGCCAAGGACCTGCTGCGATTCACCACGGCGGCGGCCGACCAGTCGGAGTTCGACCTCGACCGGCTGATGCGGCCGGCGGTGTTCGTGCCCGAGTCCAAGCGCGTCAATGTGCTGCTGAAGGAGTTCCGCGGCAGCCGCAACCACATGGCGATCGTGGTCGACGAGTACAGCGGCGTGGCGGGACTGGTGACCATCGAGGACGTGCTCGAGCAGATCGTCGGCGACATCGAGGACGAGTACGACTTCGACGAGGCGAGCGACAACATCCTGCCCGAACCGGGCGGCCGGTTCCGCGTCAAGGCGCTGACCCAGATCGCCGACTTCAATTCCGCCTTCGGCAGCGACTTCTCCGACGAGGAGCACGACACCGTCGGCGGCCTGGTGATCGCGCACCTCGGGCGCCTGCCCAGGCGCGGCGAAACGCTGTCCATCGCCGGCCTCAAGTTCCAGGTCCTGCGCGCCGACAGCCGGCGCGTCTACACCCTGATCGTGGAGAAGCCCAAGGCGTGAGGCTTCTGCCGCACGGCGCCGCGATCCTCGCCGGTGCGGCGGCAGTCCTCGGATTTTCACCACTCGATGTTTTTCCCATCACCCTCGCCGCGCTCGCCGTGCTGGTCCACCTCTGGGTGCGCGCGCCTTCGCCGCGCGCGGCGTTCCTCGCCGGGTTCCTGTTCGGGCTGGCTTTCTTCCTCGCCGGCGTGTCCTGGGTCTATGTCAGCCTGAACCGCTTCGGCGCGATGCCGGCGCCCCTGGCGGCGTTCGCGACGCTCGGCTTTTGCGCCTTTCTCGCCCTGTTTCCCGCGGCCGCGGGCTGGGCGCAGGCGAGGCTGCGCGCTCCGCTGGCGATTCCGGCGCTCTGGGTGTTCGCAGAATGGCTGCGCTGCACCATCCTGACCGGCTTCCCATGGCTTTCCGCGGGCTACGCCGCAATCGAAACGCCGCTCGCCGGCTACGCGCCCCTGGGCGGCGTGTATCTGGTGTCGCTCGCGACCATGACCGCGGCCGGCCTGCTGTGGCTGATTGCCGCCGGCCAGGCAAAGTGGATCGCGGCGGCCGGCTTCGCCGCCATCGGCGTCGCGGGCGCGGTTCTGCAATCCGTCGAGTGGACGGCGCCCTCCGGCACCCCGGTGAGCGTGAGCCTGCTGCAGGGCAAC
>JBOICR010000215.1:0-5114 GCA_050740195.1 Nevskiaceae bacterium
TGGTCCCGAGGGGGAGGGGTATGCTTTCACCCTCATCGGGCGCGACAGCGGCAAGACGCACCTGAACGGCGATCTGCGCTAGGGGCGGAAATCTGCGTTAAGATTGCGCCGTAAAGCGATGTTTTTAAGGGTTTTTACTGAATGAGAATCCGCAAGGCGGTATTCCCGGTGGCCGGATTGGGCACGCGCTTCCTGCCCGCGACCAAAGCCAGCCCGAAGGAAATGCTTCCGGTCGTCGACAAACCGCTGATCCAGTACGCGGTCCAGGAAGCCATCAGTGCCGGCGCCCAGGAGCTGATTTTCATCACCGGGCGCAGCAAGAACTCCATCATGGACCACTTCGACAAGGCCTATGAGCTGGAGACCGAGCTCGCCCAGAAGAACAAGGACGACCTGCTGCGCATCGTCCAGGACGTCCTGCCTGCCGGCGTGACCTGCATCTTCATCCGCCAGGCCAGCGCCCTTGGGCTCGGCCACGCGGTGCTGTGCGCCCAGCCGGCCATCGGCGACGAGGACTTCGCCGTGCTGCTGGCCGACGACCTGATCGACGGCGGGCGCAAGCCCTGCCTGTCGCAGATGCAGGCGATCTACCACGAGTACGGCGCGAGCGTGATCGCGGTCGAGAAGGTGCCGATGGAGGAGGTCAGCTCCTACGGCGTGGTCGAGGCGCAATCCATCCGGCCGGGCCTCGGCGAGATCCGCCGCATCGTCGAGAAACCCAAGCGGGAGGAGGCGCCGTCGAACCTGGCCGTGGTCGGGCGCTACATCCTGACGCCGCGTATCTTCAAGCTGCTGGAGAAGACGCCGCGCGGCAAGGGCGGGGAGATCCAGCTGACCGACGCGATCAGCCAGCTGATCCAGGAACAGACGGTGCTGGCCTGCGAGTTCGAAGGCGTGCGCTACGATTGCGGCAGCAAGCTCGGTTACCTGAAGGCCAACGTCGAATACGCGCTGCAGCACGCCGAGCTGTCGGACGAATTCCGCGAGTATCTGAAGCAGCTGACCGCCAGCTGGCAGTCGCCGGTGAAGCGGGTCAAGTAACGGGGAACCCATGACGGGCAGCAAGTACCAGAGCTTCATCGAGTCGTCCGCGATCACCGGCTCCAACGCGCCGTACGTCGAGATGTATTACGAGCAGTTCCTCGACGATCCCGAGTCGGTGTCGGAGGACTGGCGCGCGTACTTCCGCCTGATCCAGGACCAGAACCGTCCGCGCGAGCAGGCCCACAGCGAGGTCGTGGCGCGCTTCGAGAAACTGGCGCAGGCGCCGCGCGCGGCGACCGTTGCCGGCGGCCTGTCGCTGGAGGCGGTCGAGTGCCAGGCCGCGGTGCTGCGCCTGATCAACTACTACCGCGTGCGCGGCCACCAGGCGGCGCGGCTCGATCCGCTCGGGCTGGCGCCGCCGCAGAAGATCCAGGACCTCGAACTCGCGCACCACAACCTGTCCGAGGCCGACTTCGACACCACTTTCAACACTGGCACGCTGGCCGGCGTCGGCGATCTCAAGCTGCGCGAGATCGTGCGCATCGTGAAGGCGGTGTACACCGACACCATCGGCACCGAGTACATGCACATCACCGAGACGGCCGAGAAGCGCTGGATCCAGAACCGCCTCGAAGTCCCGGTGTTCCAGCCCAAGCTGTCTCCGGAGCACAAGCGCGACACCCTCAAGCTGCTGGCCGCGGCCGAGGGCCTCGAACGCTACCTGCACAACAAGTACGTCGGCCAGAAGCGCTTTTCGCTCGAGGGCGGCGACAGCCTGATTCCGGCGCTCGACCAGGTGATGCGCTGCTGCGCCGAGCGCGACGTCGAGGAGATGATCATCGGCATGGCCCACCGGGGCCGTCTCAATGTGCTGGTCAACGTCCTCGGCAAGGCGCCCAAGGACCTGTTCGACGAATTCGAGGGCAAGTACGCCATCGACGAGTCGGCCAGCGGCGGCGACGTCAAGTACCACATGGGTTTCTCGACCGACGTCGACATCGCCGGCAAGCGCATTCACATGGTGCTGGCGTTCAACCCGTCGCACCTCGAGATCGTCAACCCGGTGGTCGAAGGCTCGGTCAAGGCGCGCCAGACGCGGCGCGGCGACGAGGCCGGCCAGCGCGTGGTGCCGGTGCTGATCCACGGCGACGCCGCGTTCGCCGGGCAGGGCGTGTGTTTCGAGACCATCCAGCTGTCGCAGTCCAAGGGCTACGGCACCGGCGGCACGCTGCACATCATCGTGAACAACCAGATCGGCTTCACCACGCCGAACCCGATCGAGGTGCGGCCCAACCACGAGGCCCGCACCAGCCGCTACTGCACCGACCTGGCCAAGGTGGTCGAGGCGCCGGTGTTCCACGTCAACGGCGACGACCCGGAAGCCGTGGTGTTCGTGACCAAGATGGCGATGGACTTCCGCAACGAGTTCCACAAGGACGTGATCATCGACCTGTGCTGCTACCGCCGGCTCGGCCACAACGAAGCCGACGAGCCGAGCGTGACCTCGCCGGTCATGTACGAGACGATCAAGAAGCACCCGACGACGTTCCAGATCTACGCCCGCAAGCTGGTGGAGGAGGGGACGGTCGGCAAGGAGGAGCCCGAGCAGTTCTCACGCGCCTACCGCGAGGGGCTCGACAAGGGCGAGAACACCGTGCGCACCACGCTGGGCCTGGTCGGCAACAAGCACACGGTCAACTGGGCGGCCTACAAGAAAGGCACCTGGGCCACGCCGGCCGACACCTCGGTGCCGGTGGATTCGATCCAGATGCTGTCCGATCGCCTGCTGAAGCTGCCGGACGGGTTCACGCCGCACGCGCGCCTGGTCAAGGTGCTCGAGGACCGCCGCAAGATGGCGGCGGGCGCCCAGCCGATGGACTGGGGCTTTGCCGAGACCATGGCGTACGCCACGCTGGTCAACGAAGGCTTCGCCGTGCGCCTGTGCGGCCAGGACGCGCGCCGCGGCACCTTCTTCCACCGTCACGCCACGCTGCACGACGCCAGGACCGGCGCCAGCGTCACGCCGCTGCGCCACATCGCGCCCGGCAAGCACGCGTTCGTGGTCAACGACACGCTGCTGTCCGAGGAGGGCGTGCTCGGCTTCGAGTACGGCTACAGCACGACCGATCCGGATTCGCTGGTGATCTGGGAGGCGCAGTTCGGCGACTTCGCCAACGGCGCGCAGGTCGTCATCGACCAGTTCATCGCCGCCGGCCAGGCCAAGTGGGGCCGCCTGTGCGGGCTGACGCTGTTCCTGCCGCACGGCTACGAGGGGCAGGGCCCGGAGCATTCCTCGGCGCGCCTCGAGCGTTATCTCCAGTTGTGCGCGCAGGACAACATGCAGGTGTGCGTGCCGTCGACGCCCGCGCAGATGTTCCACATGCTGCGCCGGCAGATGAAGCGCAGCCTGCGCATGCCGCTGGTCGTGATGACGCCCAAGAGCCTGCTGCGCCATCCGCAGTCGGTGTCGACGCTGGACGACCTGACCAAGGGCCGCTTCCAGCCGGTGATCGGGGAGGCCTCCGCGCACGACCCGAAAAAGATCAAGCGCATCGTGTTCTGTTCCGGCAAGGTCTATTACGACCTGCTCGACGCGCGCGACAAGCAGAAGCTCGACCACGTGGCGCTGGTGCGCGTCGAGCAGCTGTATCCGTTCCCGCGCGACCCGTTCAACGAAACCCTGGTGAAGTACCCGAACTCGACCGAAATCGTGTGGTGCCAGGAAGAGCCGGAGAACCAGGGTGCGTGGTACCAGATCAAGCACAAGCTGCTGGCCTACATCAGCGAGAAGCACGAGCTGATCTACGTCAGCCGCAAGGGGACGTCGACGACGGCCGTCGGCTACCTCAAAGTGCACCAGAAGGAGCAGGAAGAGCTGGTGAGGCAGGCGCTGACCGCCGGCAAGCGCGAAAAAGACCGCGTCATTCCCTAAGGAAAAAGAAACATGAGCATCGAAATCCGCGTCCCCAACCTGCCGGAGTCCGTGTCCTCGGCGACCGTGGCGTCCTGGCACAAGAAAGCGGGCGAGCGCGTCAGCCGCGAGGAGAACCTGGTCGACCTCGAGACCGACAAGGTCATGCTCGAGGTGCCGGCCACCGCCGACGGCGTGCTGAAAGAAGTGCGCCAAACGACCGGCGCGACCGTCAAGGCCGGTGACCTGCTGGCCATCATGGAACCGGGTGGGGCGGTTGCGGCGGGAGCGAAAACCGAAGTCATTCCCGCGGCGACCGCGGCCAAAGCCGCAACCGGGGCCGCGGCGTCGGGCCCGGCCGTGCGCAAGCTGCTGGCCGAAGCCGGCGTGTCGGGCGACGGCATGACCGGCAGCGGCAAGGGCGGGCGGCTCACCACCGAGGACGTCAAGCAGCAGCTGACCCGGCCTGCAGCCGCGAAGGCCGACGCACCGATGCCGCGTCCGGCCGTCGCCGGCGCGCGAGA
Source organism: Nevskiaceae bacterium (assembly GCA_050740195.1). GTDB lineage: Bacteria > Pseudomonadota > Gammaproteobacteria > Nevskiales > Nevskiaceae > JACPFV01. The sequence continues at coordinate 4,420 of JBOICR010000215.1, forward strand.
AGAGCAACGCGTGCCGATGACGCGCATTCGCGCGCGCATCGCCGAGCGCCTGATCGACGCGCAGAACACCGCGGCAATGCTGACCTCGTTCAACGAGGTCGACCTCAAGGCCGTCATGGACCTGCGCGCGAAATACAAGGAGAGCTTCGAGAAGGCGCACGGCGTGAAGCTCGGCTTCATGTCGTTCTTCGCCAAGGCCTCGATCGAGGCCCTGAAGAAATTCCCCGTGGTCAACGCGTCGGTCGATGGCACCGACATCGTCTACCACGGCTACTACGACATCGGCATCGCAGTGTCGACGCCGCGCGGCCTGGTGGTGCCGGTCGTGCGTGATGCCGACCAGCTGTCGATGGCCGACATCGAGAAAGCCATCGTCGCCTACGGCCAGAAGGCCAAGGACAACAAGCTGTCGATCGAGGACATGACCGGCGGCACCTTCACGATCACCAATGGCGGCACCTTCGGCTCGCTGATCTCGACGCCGATCATCAACCCGCCGCAGAGCGCGATCCTGGGCATGCACGCGATCAACGAGCGGCCCATGGTCGTGAGCGGCGAGATCGTGATCCGGCCGATGATGTACATCGCGCTGACCTACGACCACCGCATCATCGATGGCCGCGAGGCGGTGCTGTTCCTGCGCACCATCAAGGAAAGCCTGGAAGATCCGGCGCGGCTGCTGCTGCAGCTCTGAG
>JBOICR010000216.1:0-4960 GCA_050740195.1 Nevskiaceae bacterium
GCGCTCGGCCGAGCGCGTCACCGGGTGCGCATACAGCGCCTCGAACACGCTATCCGTCGCCGCAGCCAGTTCCGGCCGGGTCACGTCTTTCTCGTCGGTCAGCAGCTTCACCAGCGGGCCGAAGCTCTTCGACACGCGATAGGTCTGGTAGGTCAGCGAGCCGAGCTCGCGCAGGACACTCTTCGGTGCCTCGACCAGCGCGCGGGCGCCGGCGCCTGCGGCCGCTCGCCGGCTGCTGGTCTTGCGCCGGGTCACCGGGAGCCCTCCGACTTCAGCAGGTGGCCGAGTTTGTCGGCCTTGGTCATCAGGTAATCCTCGTTGTGCGGATTGCGGCCACACTCGATGGCGACGCGCTCGGTCACGACCAGCCCGCCCTCCGCGATCGCATTGAGCTTGCGAGGGTTGTTGGTCAGGAGGCGCAGCCGGGCCACGCCGAGGTCCTTCAGGATCGCGATCGCCATGCCGTAGTCGCGCAGGTCCGGTCCAAACCCCAGGTGCGCGTTGGCCTCGACGGTGTCGGCGCCCTCATCCTGCAGCCCGTAGGCGCGGATTTTGTTGGCCAGGCCGATGCCGCGGCCTTCCTGGCGCAGGTAGATCAGCGCGCCACGTTTTTCGGACGCGATGCGCTGCAGCGCATGCTCGAGCTGGAAGCCGCAGTCGCAGCGCAGCGAGAACAGCGCATCGCCGGTCAGGCATTCCGAATGCACGCGCACCAGCGGCGGCGCATCACCGGCGAGCTCACCGAGCGTGACGGCAAGATGATCCTTGCCGTCCGCCGACCGGTACACGCGCAGGCGGAATTCCGCGAACGGGGTCGGCAGGCGCGCGTCGGCGACCTGCTCAATCTTCGACATGGCGGGCTCAGGCCCCCACGAGGTGCTGGCCGCACACGCGCAACGTCCGGCCGTTGACGCCTGCCGCGTACGGGCTCGCCAGGAACGTGACCGCCTCGGCGATGTCCGACGGCAGCCCGCCCTGCAGCAGCGAGCACATCAGGCGCCCCATCACGCGCGGCCCGACCGGCATCGAGGCCGTCATTTGGGTCTCGATGAACCCGGGCGCGACGGCGTTCACCGCCCCGCCCCGCCTGGCCATCTCCGGCGCCAGCACGCGCACGTAATTGATCACGCCCGACTTGGTCGCGCCGTAATTGGTCTGCCCCGGATTGCCCGCGATGCCGCCGATCGACGAGATGCACACCATGCGCGCGCCGGGCTTCAGGCCCTGGTCGAGCAGCCGCTCGTTCATCCGCACGATCGCCGCGAGGTTGACCTCGAGCACCTGGTCCCAGTGCTCGGCGCGCATGTTGCGCAGGGTCTTGTCGCGCGTGATGCCGGCGTTGTGAACGACGATGTCGAGGCCACCGAAACGCGACTGGCACTCGGACACGACGCGGGCCGGCGCGTCGGCCGCGGTGACGTCGAGCGGCAGGCCGACGCCGTTGATCTTCGACAGCATCGCGCCGAGCGCACCCTCCTCCTGCGGCCGGTCCATGCCGACGACCTGCGCGCCTTCGCGCGCCAGCGTTTCGGCGATCGCGGCGCCGATGCCGCGCGCCGCGCCCGTGACCAGCGCGACCTTGCCGGCAAGCGAGCCGGTCCAGGCGCCGTCGGGGTTCGGCGCCGGAACGCTCAGCGCCAGCGCCTGGCCGGAGACGAAAGCGGATTGCGGTGACAGGAAGTAGCGCAGCGCGCCAGCCACGGCGCTCTCGCTGCCCGGCGCGACTTCCAGCAGGTTCGCGGTCGCGCCCTTGCGGCCGATCTCCTTGCCGAGGCTCTTGGTGAAGCCGAGCAGCGCGCCGGCCGCGGCGGACGCCACGGCGCTGCCGGCGGCTTCGGCGGGACGGCCGAGGATCAGCACGCGGCCATTGGCCGGGATCGATGCGGCCAGCGGCTGGACAAATGCATACAGCTCGCGCAGCTGCTCGGGCCGGGCAAGCCCCGTCGCGTCGTACACCAGCGCGTGGTTCGGCTCGCCGCTCTCGCCGGCGACCAGGTTGCCGGCGATCGTCACGCCGGCGGCGGCCGCGGCCGACTTGATCTCCGCCAGCCCCGGCAGCTCGGGCCGCACGCGAACCTTTGCGCCGGCGCGATGCAGCGCGTCGACCAGCGCGCGCGACAGCTGCGCGCCGCTGCTCGCGCCCAGCACCACGCCGCGCCCGTCGAGCGGACGCTCGGCCCACGCCGCGCCGCCCCGATCCAGCTGCGGTGGCTTGGGCAGCCCCAGCAACGAGACCAGGGCGTTGCCCCATGGCGTCTGGGACATTTCGAGGTAACTGTCGGACATCAAATGCATCCGGGCGGCTTCGAGGGGCCGCTATTATGACAAGGACCCATGAGCCAGACGCTGATCGACCAGGCCGGCAAGGTACGCGACGAGAACGCGTTCGATCCCGCGCGGGTCCTGCCGTTCCTGAAGGAGCACGTTCCCGATCTGCGCGACGGGCCGCTCGAGCTCAGGCAGTTCCAGGGCGGGGCCTCGAACCTGACCTACGAGCTGCGCGTCGGCGGCCGCGCGATGATCCTGCGCCGGCCGCCGGGCGGCACCCGGCCGAAGTCCGGCCACGACATGCAGCGCGAGTACCGGGTGATGAAGGCGCTCGCGCCGCACTTTCCCTGCCCGCGCGTGCTGGCCTACACCGACGACGCTTCGCTGATCGGCGCGCCGTTCTACGTGATGCACAAGGTCGAGGGCGTCATCCTGCGCCGCGACCTGCCCGCCGGCCTCGCCTACTCACCCGAGCAGGCCCGCGCGCTGTGCCTGAACCTGATCGACACGTTGATCCGCCTGCACGCGCTGGACTACGCGGCGATCGGCCTGGCCGATCTCGGGCATCCCGAGGGTTACGTCGAGCGCCAGGTCACCGGCTGGTGCGAACGCTTCCAGAAGGCCTGGACCGACGACGTGCCGAAGTGCGAGGAACTGATGGCCTGGTTGAAGGCGCACCAGCCGGCCGATTCGCCACGGCCCGCGCTGATCCACAACGACTTCCGCTTCGACAACGCCATCCTCGACCCGTCCGATGGCCGGAGCATCATCGGCGTGCTCGATTGGGAGATGTGCACGATCGGCGACCCCCTGATGGACCTGGGCGCTGCGCTGGCGTACTGGGTCGAGGCCGGCGACCCGGCCCACCTGCAGGCGGTGCGCATGCAGCCCACTCACCTGCCCGGCATGCTGACGCGCGCCGAGATCGTGCGGCACTACGCGGCGAAGACCGGCCGCGAGCTGCCCGACTTCGATTTCTACTACGTGTTCGGCCTGTTCCGGCTCGCCGCGATCGTGCAGCAGATCTACTACCGATGGAAAATGGGCCAGACCAAGAACCCGCGCTTCCAGGCGTTCGGGATGTTCGTGGCGGTCCTGGCCAGGGTCGCGGACGGCGTGATCCAGAAGTCCTGAGCCCCGGCGCATTACAATCTGCCGATGAATCTTTCCCACCGCCTATGCGTCGCTCCGATGATGGACTGGACCGACCGCCACGACCGCTATTTCCTGCGCCTGATCACGCGCCGCGCGCGGCTCTATACCGAGATGATCACGACCGGCGCGCTGATCCACGGCGACCGTGGGCGTTTCCTGCGCTTCGACCCTTCCGAGCAGCCGGTGGCGCTGCAACTCGGCGGCTCGGACCCTGACGCCCTCGCCCGCTGTGCCGAGTTCGGCGCGCAGGCCGGCTATGGCGAGATCAACCTGAACTGCGGCTGCCCGTCCGATCGCGTGCAGGAAGCGCAGTTCGGCGCCTGCCTGATGAAGAGCCCGGACCAGGTCGCCGCCGGCGTCGCCGCGATGCGCACCGCCGTCGGCGTGCCGGTGACGGTCAAGTGCCGCATCGGCGTGGACGATTCCGAGGAGTACGGGTTCCTGCGCGCCTTCGTCGAAGCCGTGGCGGCGGCGGGCTGCGGCACATTCATCGTGCACGCGCGCAAGGCCTGGCTGTCGGGCCTGTCGCCGAAGGAGAACCGCGAGATCCCGCCGCTGCGCTACGAAACCGTCTACCGCCTGAAGCAGGACTATCCGCGGCTGCAGATCGTGATCAACGGCGGCATCCGTACGCTCGAGGGCTGCGACGAGCACCTGCGGAACGTCGACGGCGTCATGCTGGGCCGCGAGGCCTACGAGAATCCGTGGCTGATGGCCGACGCCGACGTGCGCCTGTTCAGTGACGCACCAGCCCATGGCGACCGCGCCCAGGTGTTGCGCCGCATGCTGCCGTACGTGACCCGCGAGCTGGCCGAAGGCACGCCGCTGGCGCACATCACGCGTCACGTGCTCGGCCTGTATCGCGGACAACCCGGCGGGCGCGCGTTCCGCCGCGTGATCTCGCAGCAAGCCCACCGGCCCGGCGCCGGCGTCGAAGTGCTCGAAGCCGCCCTCGCCCAGATCGAATCGTCCACGCTGGAGGCCGTCGCCTGATGAACGTCACCCTCGAAACCTCGTTCGGCACCATCACGCTCGAGCTCGAAGCCGGCAAGGCGCCCGAGACGGTCGCCAACTTCGTGAGCTACGCCAGGTCCGGTCACTACGACGGCCTCGTATTCCACCGCATCATCAAGGGCTTCATGGTCCAGGGCGGCGGCTACGACGAGGGCATGCGCCAGCGCGCGACGCGCGCGCCGGTCAAGAACGAGGCGAAGAACGGCCTCAAGAACGTGCGCGGCAGCGTCGCGATGGCACGCACCTCCGACCCCCACTCGGCGTCGTCGCAGTTCTTCATCAACCACGCTGATAACGGCTTCCTCGACCATCCCGGCCAGGACGGCTGGGGCTATTGCGTGTTCGGCAAGGTCACCGGCGGCATGGACGTGGTGGACAAGATCGCCACGACTCAGACCGGTTCCGTGCCGCCGTTCGGGCGCGACGTGCCGCTCAAGGCGGTCGTGATCAAGTCGGTAACGGTGACGGAGCCGGCGAAAAAGTAGTGGCACACACGCTCTTCATTTCGGACCTCCACCTGCCG
>JBOICR010000217.1:0-10370 GCA_050740195.1 Nevskiaceae bacterium
ATCAACAACGGGGCCGGTGCCGGCCAGTCGGTGTTCCACCTGCACCTCCATATCCTGGGCGGCCGCCCGCTGAAGTGGCCGCCGGGCTAGCGCGCTACGGACCCGCCAGTTCCTTCGCCAGGCTCTCGGCGCCGTAGACCTTGCGCAGCGCCTCGACGATGGCGCCGCTGTGCACCGCCACCGCCCGGTTCATCCGCGGGTCGAACCAGAACGCGCCGCCGAGCGAGTGGATGTTGCCGTCGAAGATCAGGCCGACGATCTCCGTCCTGCGGTTGATCACCGGGCTGCCCGAGTTGCCGCCGATGATGTCGTGCGTGGTGACGAAGTTGAACCGCTGCGCGCCGTCGAGGCGGCTGCGCGCGTCCAGCCACGACTTCGGCAGCGCGAACGGATCGGCCCCGGTGTGCCGCCGGAATGCCCCGGCGATGTCGGTGAACGGCGCGACCGGCGCACCCTTCTCGTCCCAGCCCTTCACCTCGCCGTGGGACAGGCGCAGCGTGAACGTGGCGTCCGGATAGGCGCCGGAGCCGGTCATGGCGAAGCGCACGCGCGCCAGGTGCTCGGCGTTGGCATCCTCGACCGCCTCAACCTCGTCCTCGTAACGCTTGCGCAGCGCGCGCGCCTCGGCGTCGACGCTGCGGGCGAACTCGATGAACGGGTCCTTCGACTGCGCGACCGCGGCCTGCCCGCCCTCCCACAGCTTCTTGCGGGTCGCGACGTCGCCGAGCCTGGTGCCATCGACCAGCCGCGCCGCGACCGCCGCCGGCGCGTCCGTGCCCAGCACGGCCTTGATCAGCGGATCGTCCGTGCCCAGCAGCTCGCGCAGCTTGGTCAGCGACCAGGTCAGCTTGACCTTCTCGTACTCCGGCGTGATCGGCGCGGTCGAGAACAGGCCCTGCGTCAGCGACGGCAACGCCGACTCGGTGTACTCGCGCAGGCGCTCGGCGTTCGGCTTGGTCCGCTCGTCGGCACCGCGCACCAGCCAGCGCGCGATCTGGAAGTGCTTGCTCCAGAACCCGCGCGGCCGCTCCAGCTGGCGCCAGCGCTCTGAGATGTTGCGGTACGTCGCCTGCGCCTTGGCGATCTCGTCCCACGCCTGGCCGTGCTCTTTCTGCAGCTTCGGCCGCGCACGCGCGAAGTCGCGCAGCGCCTGTTCCTCGTTGCGCTTGCGCTGGAACACCGCCGGATCGAGCAGCGCCTGGAACTGGCCGTTGAGCGCCTTGTACGAGTTCTCGATGCCGAAGAAGTCGTCCTTGGCCACGCGCCCCAGCTCGCCGCCGACCGCGACCAGGCGCCCGAGCAGGCCGCGCTGCTCCGACAGGCGCAGCAGCGCCGACACCAGGTCGTCGTCGCGCAGCCGCTCGAGCTGGGCCACCGTCAGCTGGCGATCGGTGCTGCCGGGATGGCCCGTCACGAACACCGCTTCGCCGGCCTCGGCGCCCGCCGGGCTGAACGCGAAGTAGTCCGCGACCTTGGCGGGCGCGCCGTTCTCGTAGACCCGCAGCAGCCCCATGTCGAGGTCGTAGCGCGGGAAGTTGAAGTTGTCCGGGTCGCCACCGAAGAACGCGATCGCCTGCTCGGGCGCGAACGCGAGCCGCACGTCCTGGAAGCGGTGGTACTGGTACAGGTTGTAGGCGCCGCCGTGGTACAGCTCGACCACGTCGCAGCGCGTCGCGCCGCCCGCGGTGCCGACGCATTCGGCCTCGATCTTCGACTTCTCGGCCTTCTGCAGGCGGGCGTACTCGCCGCCGGCCGCGCCGCGCGTCGCGCGGTTCATCCGCGCGGTGACGTCGCTGATCTGCTGGAGGCGGTTGACCTCGACCTGGGGGCAGGCCAGTTCTTCGGCGCGCGATCTGGCGAGGAAGCCGTCGGCGATGTAGTCCTTCTTCGCGCTGGACAGCTGCTGCACGCAGGAGGCGATGCAGTGGTGGTTGGTCAGCACCAGTCCGTCCGCCGAAACGAACGAGCCCGAGCAGCCGCCCGCCAGGCGCACCGAGGCCTTCATGACCCGGTCGACCCAGGCGGCGTCCGGCTCGAAGCCGTAGCGCTTCTTCAGCTCGGCCTTCGGCAGGTTGTCGAGGGTCCACATGCCCTCGTCGGCGACGGCGAGCGGACCGGCCAGCAGGCACAGAACAAGCGCGGCAATCCTGTACATGGTCATCTCCTTACCTGGATGCGGGCATCGGCCCCGCGAGCAATTGCGCGTCCACGCGCGACTCGAACCAGCTCACGCGCCAATCGAGGTGCGGGCCGGTGGCGCGCCCGGTCATGCCGGATTCGGCCACGACCTGGCCCTGGCTCACCTCTTCCCCCTCTTTCACCAGTACCTTGTCGAGGTGCATCAGCGTCGACGTCAGGCCGTGGCCGTGGTCGATCATCAGCGTGCCGCCGGTGTAGTACATGTCCGGCACCGCGAGGCTGACGACGCCGGAAGCCGGCGCACGCACCGGCGTGCCAATCGGCACCGCCACGTCGACGCCGTAATGCGGCTGCTTGGGCGCGCCGTTCAGGACGCGCTGGCTGCCGAACACGCCGGAAATGCGCCCCACGATCGGCCAGATGAAGCCGCGTGCGAAATCGGCGCGCTGCGAGTCGCGCGCGCGGGCGGTGCGCACCTGCGCGACGTCGCTGGCGATGCGGGCCTGCGCTTCCGGCGGCGGATTGACCTGCGCGTCCGGCAGGCCGTCCAGGCGCTGGATGTCGTAGGCGCGCGGGGCGACGTCGAATTCGCGGCGCACGGTGGCGATGCCCGGGTGCGCGACCACCAGCAGCGCCTTGGCCGGCTCGTCGCGGTCCAGCCCGATGACGAACCAGCCCTCGGGTGACACGCGCAGCATGCGGCCGTTGAAGCTGACGGTGCTGCCGGGCGCCGCGCGGCCGATGAGCACGCCGCCTTGCTGCCAGGTGCCCTTCAGCTCGACACCCGGGACCGCCGGCGGGGCGACCGCGGCCGACGCACACGCCCACAGGCCGGCGCAGATCGACAGCGCCAGCCAGCGCTTCACTGTTCGATCCCCGCTTCCCACAGCAGGAAGGCGAATTCCCTCGCACGCTCGCGGTACTGCTCGTAGCGGCCGGACTTGCCGCCGTGGCCCGCTTCCATGTTGATGTGGAACAGCAGCGGGTTGGCGTCGGTCCTGGTTGCCCGCAGCTTCGCCACCCACTTGGCCGGCTCGTAATACTGCACCTGCGAGTCCCACAGCCCGGTCTCCACCAGCATCGCCGGGTAGGCCTGCGCCTTGACGTTGTCGTACGGCGAGTACGCCAGCATGTAGTCGTAGGAGGCCTTCTGCTTCGGGTTGCCCCACTCGTCGAACTCGTTGGTGGTCAGCGGGATGCTCTCGTCGAGCATGGTCGTCACGGTGTCGACGAACGGCACCTGCGTGACGATGCCGCGGTACAGGTCCGGGCGCAGGTTCGCCACCGCGCCCATCAGCAGGCCGCCGGCGCTGCCGCCCATCGCGAACACCTTGTCCTTCGCGCCGTAGTCCTGCTTCACCAGGAACTCCGTCACGTCGATGAAATCGGTGAACGTGTTCATCTTCTTCAGCAGCTTGCCGTTCTCGTACCAGGCGCGTCCCATCTCCTGGCCGCCGCGGATGTGGGCGATGGCATAGACGAAGCCGCGATCGAGCAGCGACAGCCGCGGCGACGAGAACGACGGGTTCATCGAGAAGCCGTACGAGCCGTAGGCGTACTGCAGCAACGGAGCGCTGCCGTCGCGCTTGAAGCCCATGCGGTACACCAGCGACACCGGAATTCTGGTGCCATCGCGCGCGGCCGCGAACACGAACTCGGTGACATAGCGCGCCGGATCGAAGTCGCCGAGCACCGGCTCGCGCTTGACCAGCACGCGTTCACCGGTGCGCAGGTCGTAGTCGTAGGTCGTGACCGGCGTGGTCAGCGAACTGTACTCGTAGCGCAGCGTGGTCGAGTCCAGGTCCGGGTTGGCGCCAAGCGTCGCCGTGTAGGCCGGCTCGTCCGACTTCACGTGGAACTCCGCGGCGCCGCTCCACGGCTTGATGCGGATCCTGCGCAACCCGCCGGAGCGCTCGTTGATCGCGAGGTAGTCGCGCAGCACGTCGAAGCCCTCGATCAGCACGTCCGCCGCGTGCGGCACGACGTCGCGCCAGGTCGACTTGTCGGCGCTGCCCTTCAGTGGCGCGCGCATCAGGCGGAAATTCGGCGCCTGCCAGTTGGTGCGGACGATGAAGTCGTCGCCGAGGTGTTCGACCTGGTACTCGTGGGCGGCCTCGCGCGGCAGCACCGGCCTGAATTTCAGCTGCGGATCCTTCGCATCCGCGTAGCGCCACTCGGACACCAGCGTGCTCTGCAGCGCGATGAACAGGTACTTATCGGACTTGCTGCGCGCCACGCCCAGGTAGAAGCTGTGGTCCTTCTCCTCGTAGACCAGCGGATCGGCTCCTTTTGCGCCCAGCGCATGGCGCCGCACGCGCTCGGAGAGCAGCGTGACCGGATCCTTCTCCACGTACAGCACGGTCCGGTTGTCGCCCGCCCATACGATGTCGGGCTCGACGTTGGCGACCGCGTCGTCATGGGTCTCGCCGGTGCGCAGGTTCTTGAACCGCAGCGTGAACTGGCGCCGCCCGACCGTATCCTCGGTGTACGCCAGCAGTTCGTTGTCGGGGCTGACGTCGTAGCTTCCGATCTGGAAGAAGCTCTTGCCCTGCGCCAGCGCGTTGCCGTCGAGCAGCACCTGCTCGGGCGCCTGCATCGAACCGGCGCGCCGGCAATGGACCGGATACTCCTTGCCGGTCTCGTAGCGCTTGTAGTACCAGTGGCCGCGGCGCAGCACCGGCGCCGTCGAGTCGTCCTGCTTCAGGCGCCCGACGATTTCGTCATAGAGCTTCTGCTGCAGCGACTGCGTCGGGGCGAGCACCGCGTCCTTGTAGGCGTTCTCGGCGTTCAGATAGCCCAGCACTTCGGGCGACTTGCGGGTGTCATCGCGCAGCCAGTAGTACGGGTCGCTGCGTGCGCCATTCGGCGACGGCACGTCGTACGGCTTGCGCGCCGCAACCGGCGGCGACACGCCCTCGGGAGCTTTCAGTTGAGTTGCCGTCATCGCACAGGCCGCCACGGCGCAGGCACCGCTAGCGAGCAGTCCCGCTCGCACCCAGGTTTGCATCGGTTCCTCGCTTTCCTGCGGGGCTCGACTCGCTCGCGAGCGCAGCCACCGCCTGCTCCAGCGACAACGTCTCCTGCCGCTCTTCGCCGAGCCGGCGCAGCGTCACCGTGCGCTGCTCGGCTTCCTTGCGGCCCACCACCGCGATCACCGGCACCTTCTGGTGGCTGTGCTCGCGGATCTTGTAGTTGATTTTTTCGTTGCGCAGGTCCACCTCGACGCGTACGCCGGCGGCCGACAGCGCCTCGCAGGCTTTGCGCGCGTAGCCGTCGGCGTCCGACACGATCGGCGCGACCACGACCTGCACCGGCGCCAGCCAGAACGGCAACGCGCCGGCGTAGTTCTCGAGCAGGATGCCGATGAAGCGCTCCATCGAGCCGACGATGGCCCGGTGCAGCATGACCGGCACCTTGCGGCCCGAGCTCTCGTCGACGTACTCCGCGCCCAGGCGCCCCGGCATCGAGAAGTCGACCTGCATGGTGCCGCACTGCCAGCTGCGGCCGATCGAATCTTTCAAGTGATACTCGATCTTGGGGCCGTAGAACGCGCCCTCGCCCGGCAACTCGGTCCACGCCGCGCCGACGGCTTTCAGCGCGCTGCGCAGCGCGGCCTCGGAGCGGTCCCAGTCCGCGTCGCTGCCGACGCGCTTGTCAGGGCGCAGGGCGATCTTGAGCGTCACGTCGGAGAAGCCGAAGTCGGCGTAGACCTTCATGGCCTGCGCGTGAAACGCCGTGCACTCCGGCTGCACCTGCGCCTCGGTGCAGAAAATATGACCGTCGTCCTGGGTGAACGCACGCACGCGCATCAGGCCGTGCAGTGCACCGCTGGGTTCGTTGCGGTGGCAGCTGCCGAACTCGGCGTAGCGCATCGGCAGGTCGCGGTAGCTGCGCAGCCCGGCGTTGTAGATCTGCACGTGGCCCGGGCAGTTCATCGGCTTGACCGCGTAGGTGCGCTTTTCGCTTTCGGTAAAGAACATGTTCTCGCGGAAATTGTCCCAGTGCCCGGACTTCTTCCACAACGACACGTCCGCGATCAGCGGCGCGCGTACTTCCTGATAGCCGCTGGCGCGGTAGACCTCGCGCACGTGACGCTCCACCGCCTGCCAGATGGCCCAGCCCTTGGGGTGCCAGAACACCATGCCCGGCGCCTCCTCCTGCTGGTGGAACAGGTCGAGCTGCCGGCCGAGGCGGCGATGGTCCCGCTTCTCGGCCTCCTCGAGCATGTGCAGGTGGGCTTTCAGCTCGTCCTCGGTCGCGAACGCGAGGCCGTAGATGCGCTGCAATTGCGCGTTGTTGGCGTCGCCGCGCCAGTACGCGCCGGACACCTTGGTCAGCTTGAACGCGGTGCCGAGCCGGCCGGTCGACGGCAGGTGCGGGCCCAGGCACATGTCGAGCCACTTCTCGCCCTGACGATAGATGGTCAGCGGCACGTCGGGCTTCAGGCCCTCGCGGATCCACTCGGCCTTGAACTTCTCGCCGGCCTTGTCGAAGAACTTCACCGCCTGGTCGTGCGGCCAGACCTCACGCTTGATCGGCAGGTCGCGCTTGACGATTTCGCGCATGCGCTGCTCGACCTTCTCGAGGTCGGTCTCGGTGAACGGCTCGGCGCGCGCGAAGTCGTAGTAAAACCCCGTCTCGGTGGCGGGACCGAAGGTGATCTGCGTGCCGGGGAACAGCTCCTGCACCGCCTGCGCCAGCACGTGGGCGCAGTCGTGGCGCAGCACCTCGAGTGCCTCGGGCTTGTCGCGCGTCACCAGTTCGAGCCGGGCGCTGCGTTCGATCGGCCGCGTCAGGTCCCACAGCTCGCCGTCGACCCTGGCGACGACGGACCGCTTCGCCAGGCCCGGCGAGATGCCCTGGGCGATGGCGAGCGCGGTCGGCGGTGCGTCGAAGGATTTCTTCGCGCCGTCCGGGAAGGTGATTTCGATGCTCATCGGGAGCGAATGTAGCGCACCGCCGCGTCGAGCCGTGCGAGCGTCTGTTCGCGGCCCAGCAGGTGCAGGGTCTGGTCGATCGGCGGGGAGATCGCCATGCCGGCAACGGCGACGCGGATCGGCTGGGCGACCTGCCCCAGCGCCACGCCGCGCTGCTGCGCCAGGCCGTTGACGGCGCCATGGATGCCGTCGGGCATCCAGAGGTTCAGCGCCTTCAGGGTGGCGGCGAGCGCCTCGAGGATTTCGGCCGCCGCCGGGGTGAAGTGCTTGGCCGCGTCCTTCTCGTTGAAGCCCTTCGGTGTCTCGTAGAAGAAGCGGCTCTTCTCGGACATCTCGATGAAGGTCTTGCAGCGCTCGCGCTGCGCCAGGAACACGTCCTCCAGCCGCGGGCCGCCCTTGGTGCTGACGCCGATACGCTCGAGGTGCCAGTAGAACTCGCCGATCGCGGCGCCCGGCTCCATCCGCTTGAGCAACTCGTGGTTGACCCAGATGAGCTTTTCCATGTCGAAGCGCGCCGGCGACTTCTGCACCGTGCCGACGTCGAACAGCTGCATCATCTCGTCGCGCGTGAACAGCTCCTGGTCGCCGTGCGACCAGCCCAGCCGCACCAGGTAGTTCAGCACCGCGTCGGGATGGAAGCCCAGCGCGCGGTACTCGACCACGCTGACCGCGCCGTGGCGCTTGGACAGCTTGACGCCGTCGCTGCCGAGGATCATCGGCACGTGCGCGTAGGTCGGCGGGGTCGCGCCGAGCGCCTTCAGGATGTTGATCTGGCGCGGCGTGTTGTTGACGTGGTCGTCGCCGCGGATCACGTGCGTGACCTTCATGTCCCAGTCGTCCACCACCACGCAGAAGTTGTAGGTCGGGTTGCCGTCCGTCCTGACGAGGATCAGGTCGTCGAGCTCGACGTTGCGGAACTCGATGGTGCCCTTGATCAGGTCGTTGACGACGGTGTTGCCGGTCTCGGGATTCTTGAAGCGGATCACCGACGGCAGGGCGGGCTGGTCCTTCCGGTTGCGGCAGCGGCCGTCGTAGCGCGGCTTTTCCTTGCGCGCCATCTGGCCGGCGCGCATGTCGTCGAGCTCCTGCTTGGTGCAGTAGCAGCGGTAGGCGTCGCCGCTGGCCAGCATCCGGCCGGCGACCTCGCCATAGCGGTCGTAGCGCTGGGTCTGGAAAACGGGCTTCTCGTCGGCCGCCAGGCCCAGCCACTCCATGCCGTCGAAAATGGCCTTGACCGCGGCGTCGGTGGAGCGCTCGCGGTCGGTGTCCTCGATGCGCAGCAGGAAGCGCCCACCCTGTTTTTTGGCGAACAGATAGGAGAACAAGGCGGTGCGCGCGCCGCCGATGTGCAGGAAGCCGGTCGGGCTCGGCGCGAAGCGGGTGACGACGGACATTGATAGACCCTTGAAAGAGCGCGCGATTTTAGCAGAGCGGTTCCGTAAACTAGGCCGAAATCGCCCATGACCCGCCTTTTCGTCGAGCACCTGACCGTCATCGACTGCGCCTACCTCGACGCGCAGCGCGGGCTCGTGGGCGAGTCCTGGATCGTGGACCTCGAGCTGGAGGGTGATCTCGACGACCAGGGCATGGTGCTCGACTTCGGCGAAGTGAAGAAGAAGCTCAAGAAGGCGGTCGACGCGGTCGCCGACCACAAGCTGCTGGTCCCCGCAACGGCGCCGGAGCTCGACCTCGTGCTGTCGGGGGCGAACTCGGGTCTTGCGTTCCGTTCCGCGGCCGGGCCGATCGAGCACCAGGCGCCGGCCGCGGCACTGTGCAACGTCCCGGCGGCCGCGATCACCGCCGACAGCCTCGCCGCGCGGATCGAGGCGGCGCTGGCCAGGGCCGTGCCGGAGTCGGTCAGTCGCGCGCGCGTGCGGCTGCGCAACGAAGCCATCGCCGGCAGCTACTACCACTACACGCACGGCCTGAAGAAGCACGCGGGCCACTGCCAGCGCATCGCCCACGGTCACCGCTCCCGGCTGATCATCCTGGTCAACGGCAAGCGCGACGAACGGCTGGAGCGCCAGTGGGCCGATCGCTGGCGCGACATCTACCTCGGCACCGCGTCCGACATCGTCGCCCACGGCAAGGGCCGCATGCGCTTCGAATACCGCTCGGGCGAAGGCGAGTTCGAGCTCGAGCTGCCGGTCGAGCGCTGCGACCTGCTGCAGACCGACACCACGGTCGAGCGCATCGCCGAGCACGTGTGCGCGCAGATCGCGGCCGAGCGGCCGGGGAGCGCGGTCGAGGTGCGCGCCTACGAAGGCGTAATGAAGGGAGCGATCGCGACGGCGGGCTGAGCGCGCCTCAGGCCTGCAGCTTGGCCTCGGCCATGAAGCCGATCAGGTCGGCGACCGAGTCGAAGCGCTCGGCCGGGTTCTTGGCCATCAGCTTGGCCAGCAGCGGCTGGAACTTCTCGTGCGGCGCCGGCAGCACCGGCACCGGCGCATTGAGCTGGTCCAGCATCACCTTCGACAGGTCCGGGTTGGCGTAGGCGCGCTTGCCGGTCAGCATCTCGTGCAGCAGCAGGCCGAGGGTGTAGAGGTCGCTGCGCATGTCGGCCGGCTGGCCGTTGATCATCTCGGGCGACAGGTACTCCGGCGAGCGCAGCATCACGCCCGACTCGCCCTCGCCGACCGCGTACTCGACGACCCGCGCCAGCGCGAAATCGACCACCGCGAAGCTGCCGTCCTCGCGGATCATGACATTGGCTGGCCGCAGGTCGCCGTGCACGAATCCCTTCTCGTGCGCGACCCGCAGAGCGCCGGTGATCTTGAGCATGACCTTGACCGCATCGTCCGCGGCCATGCCCTGAGCGATCAGGTTTTCCAGGTCACCACCGGCGCAATACTCCTGGGCCACGAACAGATGCGTCTCCGACAGGCCGATGTCGGTGGTTCGCGCGATGTTGGGGTGGTCGATCGCGCGCAGCACCGCGTACTGCTCGACGAATTTCTGCAGCGAGCGGCGCTTGGTCTGCTTCTTGTCTTTCTTGTCTTCGTTGATCAGGTAGCCCTTCAGCACTTCCTGCGCGCCGCCGGCGTTCGGCAGCATCAGGTGCGCGGTGACGATGCCGTTGTCGGTGAGCTTGATGACGACGGTACGGCTCTCGAACGGATTCACCGGCGGCGGCAGCGGCTTCTCGACTTCCTTGGGCGGCGGCGGTGCGAACGCCGGCGTGGGCGCGGACTTGCCGGCCGGCGCGGCCGGCTTCGCCGCGGGCGCGGCCATGGCTCGCACTCGGGACTCCGGGCGGCTGCCCAACCCCACGCTCGCGGCCACGCTCGAGAACGT
>JBOICR010000218.1:0-1558 GCA_050740195.1 Nevskiaceae bacterium
GGCTCCGCTCGGCTGCGCTTGATTCCCCTTCGGGAGCCACGCCGACCCCGCTCCCGATCGGGCCGCGGCTCACGCGGCGGCGGGACCGGCGTGCCCGGATCGCGAAAGTAAAGGCGCAGCGAGACGGAGCCCTGAGCGTAGCGAAGGCTTGGCGAAGCGAGCAGCGCGGGCATCGAGCGAGCTATGTAGCGAGGCGGGCACACCGGGCCCGACCTGAGCGGCGGCAGTCCCCGGAGGGAGCCAAGCCGACCCGCTCCTTCGAGCGAGCCATGAGGCGAGGCATCGGGCAGAATGCGCGACCCCATGAGCTTCGGATCATGAGTTTCGGATTGGGCGAGTTCTACTCACTGGCCTGCGCGCTGGCGTGGGCGATCGCCGTCATCCTGTTCAAGAAATCCGGCGAGAGCCTGGCGCCGGTGCCGCTCAACATGTTCAAGAACGTCGTCGGCCTGGCGCTGATGGTGGTGACGCTGCTCGCGTTCTCCGGCGCCGCCTGGCCCGGCATCCCGGCCGCCGCAGTGGCCGTGGCGCTGGTGTCGGGCTTCCTCGGCATCGGCGTCGGCGACACGCTGTACTTCCGCGCGCTGAACGAAGTCGGCGCGAGCCGCCTGGCGATCGCGCAGACGCTGTACTCGCCGTTCGTCATCGTGCTGTCGGCGCTGTACCTGGCCGAGCGGCTGACGCTGCTCCAGTGCGGCGGCGTGGCGCTGGTGCTCGGCGGCATCCTGCTGGTGACCTACGCGCCCGGCGCCGCGACGCTCGACGCCGCGCGCCTGCGCCGCGGCCTGTTCGAGGCCGCCGCGTCAGTCTTCGCGATGGCGGTGGGCGTGGTGATGGCCAAGCCCTTGCTCGAACGCCATGACTTCCTGTGGATCGTCGCGCTGCGGATTCTCGGCGGCGTGCTCGGCATGCTGATTTTCATGCCGTCGGCGCGCGACGTCGCCGGTATCCGCGCCGCATTCGCGGGCGTGCGCCACTGGCCGCACGTGATCGCGGGCTCGGTGGTCGGCACCTACATCTCGATGCTGCTGTGGCTGGCGGGCTACAAGTACACCAAGGCATCAATCGCCGCAGTGCTCAACGAAATGGCCGCCGTGTTCATCCTGGTGCTGGCCGCCGTGTTCCTGCACGACCGGCTCAAGCCGGCGCAACTCGCGGGCTCAGTGGTGGCGATCGGCGGCGTGCTGCTGGTCGTGCTGTAGACGCGCCAGCTGCGGCGCGCGCCGCAGTGCAACCGCGCCGAGCAGCGCCAGCAGCGCCCATTCCCCGAACGCGCCGCCGTCGCCGCGCCGCGGACAGGTGCTGCGCTGGCCCATGCAAACCGTATTGCCCGCGCCTGGCGCGACCGGTCCCGGGCTCGCCGCGGCCGCCTCCAGCCCCGGCACGATGGCGACGCAGCTGTTGTCGGGATCCAGATGGACCTTGAGCTGTCCCGTGGTCGCCGGGTTGGCAGTCCAGCCGCGGTCGAGCCGGGCGAAGTAGTCCTCGCCGGTCTGGTTCGTGCACGACGCCAGCCCGCCGGACAGCACGCCGATCAGGCGATGCGCCGAATTCCACA
>JBOICR010000219.1:0-9017 GCA_050740195.1 Nevskiaceae bacterium
GTCGGTGCGCTTCCAGAACGAATTCACGATGATGACGCCCGACAAGGTCCAGTACATGGACGTGTCGCCGCGCCAGATCGTGTCCGTCGCCGCAGCGCTGGTGCCGTTCCTCGAACACGACGATGCCAACCGCGCACTGATGGGCGCCAACATGCAACGCCAGTCCGTGCCGACCCTGCGCAACGAGAAGCCGCTGGTGGGCACCGGCATCGAGCGCCGCGTGGCGATCGACTCCGGCGTCGCCATCACGGCGCGTCGCGGCGGCCTGGTCGACAAGGTCGACGCCTCGCGCATCGTGGTCCGCGTCAATGACGAGGAGACGACGGCCGGCGAGCCGGGCGTGGACATCTACAACCTGATCAAGTACACGCGCAGCAACCAGAACACCTGCATCAACCAGAAGCCGCTGGTGAATGTCGGCGACATGGTGGCCCGCGGCGACGTGCTGGCCGACGGTCCGTCCACGGACATCGGCGAGCTGGCGCTGGGCCAGAACATGCTGGTCGCGTTCATGCCGTGGAACGGCTACAACTTCGAGGACTCGATCCTGATCTCGGAGCGCGTCGTCGAGGAAGACCGCTTCACCACGATCCACATCGAAGAGCTCACTTGCGTCGCGCGCGAGACCAAGCTCGGCCCCGAGGAAATCACGGCGGACATCCCGAACGTGAACGAAGCGGCGCTGCGCAAACTGGACGAGGCGGGCATCGTGTTCATCGGCGCCGAGGTCAAGCAGGGCGACATCCTGGTCGGCAAGGTCACGCCGAAGGGCGAGACCCAGCTGACGCCGGAAGAGAAGCTGCTGCGCGCGATCTTCGGCGAGAAGGCGTCCGACGTGAAGGACACCTCGCTGCGCGTGCCGCCCGGCATGGACGGCACCGTCATCGACGTCCGCGTGTTCACGCGCGAGGGCATCAAGAAGGACAAGCGCGCGCTGTCGATCGAGGAGATGGAGTTGGCCGCGGTCAAGAAGGACTTTGGCGACCAGCTGCGCATCTTCGAGGACGACATCTTCGCGCGCGTGCGCGAGAAGCTGTTGCACGGCAAGCAGGCCGACGGCGGTCCGAACAAGCTGCACAAGGGCGACCGCATCACCAACGAGTACCTCGACGAGCTGCCGCGCGAGAAGTGGTTCGAGATCCGCCTGCACAACGAGGAAAGCCAGCAGCAGCTGGAGGCGGCGCACAAGCAGCTGCGCCACCAGCGCGCCGAGTTCGACCGCAAGTACGAGGCCAAGAAGCGCAAGATCACGGCCGGTGACGAGCTCGCCCCGGGCGTGCTGAAGATGGTCAAGGTGTACCTCGCGGTGAAGCGCCGCGTGCAGCCGGGCGACAAGATGGCCGGCCGTCACGGCAACAAGGGCGTGATCTCGCAGATCGTCCCGGTCGAGGACATGCCGCACATGGAAGACGGCACCCCGGTCGACATCGTGCTGAATCCGCTGGGCGTGCCATCGCGCATGAACATCGGCCAGCTGCTCGAAGTCCATCTGGGCTGGGCCTGCAAGGGCATCGGCCGCAAGATCGACGAGATGCTGCAGCAGCAGAAGGCGACCACCGAGATCCGCAAGTTCATCGAGAAGGCCTACGCCACCGGCAAGAGCGCGGTCGAGGAGGACATCGACTCGCTGACCGACGCCGAAGTGCTGACGCTGGCGAAGAACCTGACCGGCGGCATGCCGGTGTCGACGCCGGTGTTCGACGGCGCCGCCGAGGAGGAGATCAAGTCGCTGCTGAAGCTTGCCGGCCTGCCGGAAACCGGCCAGGCGTCGCTGACCGACGGCCGCACCGGCGATCATTTCGCCCGCCCGGTCACGGTTGGCTACCTGTACATGCTGAAGCTGAACCACCTGGTCGACGACAAGATGCACGCACGCTCGACCGGCCCGTACTCGCTCGTCACCCAGCAGCCGCTGGGCGGCAAGGCGCAGTTCGGCGGCCAGCGCTTCGGCGAAATGGAAGTCTGGGCGCTCGAAGCCTACGGTGCGGCGTACACGCTGCAGGAAATGTTGACCGTGAAATCGGACGACACGACCGGCCGCACGCGCATGTACAAGGCGATCGTCGACGGCGACCACCGCATGAATGCCGGCATGCCGGAGTCCTTCAACGTGCTGGTGAAGGAAATCCGGTCCATCGGCCTGAACATTGAGTTGGAGCAGAACCCGTGAAAGAACTGTTCAACCTGCTGCGCAGCCAGGACGAAGTCGAGGATTTCGACGCGATCCGCATCGGGCTGGCGTCGCCCGAGACGATCAAGTCGTGGTCGTTCGGCGAGGTCAAGAAACCGGAGACGATCAACTACCGCACGTTCAAGCCGGAGCGTGACGGCCTGTTCTGCGCCAAGCTGTTCGGGCCGATCAAGGACTATGAATGTCTTTGCGGCAAGTACAAGCGCCTGAAGCACCGCGGCGTGGTGTGCGAGAAGTGCGGCGTCGAAGTGACCGTGGCGAAGGTTCGCCGCGAGCGCATGGCGCACATCGAGCTCGCCAGCCCGGTTGCCCACATCTGGTTCCTGAAGTCGCTACCGAGTCGCATCGGCCTGCTGCTCGATATGCCCCTCCGGGCAATTGAGCGGGTCCTGTACTTCGAAGCCCATATCGTTGTGGACCCGGGCCTGACCCCGCTCGAGAAGGGCACGCTGCTGACGGAAGAAGACTACCTGGCCGCCGTAGAAAAATATGGCGATGACTTCGACGCCCGCATGGGTGCCGAGGCCGTGCGTGACCTGCTGAAGGCGATCGAGCTGCCGAAGGAAACGCTGAAGATCCGCGAGGAGATCGGCAAGACCGGCTCCGACACCAAGATCAAGAAGCTCGGCAAGCGCCTCAAGCTGATCGAGTACTTCCTGTCGTCCGGCAACAAGCCGGAGTGGATGATCCTGACCAACCTGCCGGTGCTGCCGCCGGACCTGCGCCCGCTGGTGCCGCTCGACGGCGGCCGTTTCGCGACGTCGGACCTGAACGACCTGTACCGCCGCGTCATCAACCGCAACAACCGCCTCAAGCGCCTGCTCGAGCTGTCCGCGCCGGACATCATCGTGCGCAACGAGAAGCGCATGCTGCAGGAATCCGTTGATGCGCTGATCGACAACGGCCGTCGCGGCCGCGCGATCACCGGCACCAACAAACGCCCGCTCAAGTCGCTCGCCGACATGATCAAGGGCAAGCAGGGCCGCTTCCGCCAGAACCTGCTCGGCAAGCGCGTCGACTACTCGGGCCGCTCGGTCATCGTGGTCGGCCCGACGCTGAAGCTGCACCAGTGCGGCCTGCCGAAGAAGATGGCGCTCGAGCTGTTCAAGCCGTTCGTGTTCTCCAAGCTGCAGCGCCTCGGCCTCGCCACGACCATCAAGGCGGCGAAGAAGATGGTCGAGCGCGAGGAAGCGCAGGTCTGGGACATGCTCGAGGAGTGCATCAAGGAGCACCCGGTGCTGCTGAACCGCGCGCCGACCCTGCACCGCCTCGGCATCCAGGCGTTCGAGCCGATCCTGATCGAGGGCAAGGCCATCCAGCTGCACCCGCTGGTGTGCACGGCGTTCAACGCCGACTTCGACGGCGACCAGATGGCCGTGCACGTCCCGCTGAGCCTCGAGGCCCAGCTGGAGGCGCGCGTGCTGATGATGTCGACCAACAACATCCTGTCGCCCGCCAACGGCGAGCCGATCATCGTGCCGACCCAGGACGTCGTCCTCGGCCTGTACTGGATGACGCGCGAGCGTGTCGGCGCCAAGGGCGAAAGCATGCGCTTCGCCGACGTCTCGGAAGTGCACCGCGCCTACGAGTCGGGCCAGGTCGACCTGCAGGCCAAGATCAAGGTGCGCCTGCGCGACGTGGACGAGAACGGCAAGGGCGAGATCAAGGAAGTGTTCCGCCTCACCGACACGACGGTCGGCCGCGCGCTGCTGTCCGAGCTGCTGCCGTCGAACATCCCGTTCGCGCTGCTGAACCAGACGCTGACCAAGAAGAAGGTCAGCCAGGTCATCAACCACGTGTACCGCCGCGCGGGCACCAAGGAAACGGTGATCTTTGCGGACCAGATGATGTACATGGGCTTCCGCATGTCGACCAAGGCCGGCATCTCGTTCTGCGTGGATGACATGGTCATCCCGGAGCAGAAGGCGAAGATCGTCGCCGACGCCGAAGGCAAGGTGAAGGACGTCAACACCGAGTACGCGACGGGCCTGACCACGTCGGGCGAGCGCTACAACCGCGTGGTCGACGTCTGGTCGCGCGCCAACGACGACATTTCCAAGGCGATGATGGCGAAGATCGGCACGGAGATGGCGAAGGACCGCAAGGGCAACGAGGTCAAGCAGCCGAGCTTCAACTCGGTGTTCATGATGGCCGACTCGGGTGCGCGCGGTTCGCAGGCGCAGATCCGGCAGCTGGCCGGCATGCGCGGCCTGATGGCCAAGCCGGACGGCTCGATCATCGAGACGCCGATCACGGCCAACTTCCGCGAAGGTTTGAACGTTCTGCAGTACTTCATCTCGACGCACGGCGCCCGCAAGGGTCTGGCCGACACGGCGCTGAAGACCGCCAACTCCGGCTACCTGACGCGCCGTCTGGTCGACGTCGCCCAAGACATGGTCGTGACCGGCGACGACTGCGGCACCGGCAACGGTCTGTCGATGATGCCGATCGTCGAGGGCGGCGACGTGCTCGAACCGCTGCGCGATCGCGTGCTGGGCCGCGTGGTCCTGCGCGACGTGCTGAAGCCGGGCAGCAAGAAGGACGACGTCCTCGTGGCGGCCGGCACGATGCTCGACGAGCGCTTGGTCGACAAGCTCGAAGTCGAGTCGGTCGATGAAGTCTGGGTGCGCTCGCCGATCACCTGCGAGCTGCCGTTCGGCGTCTGCGCCAAGTGTTACGGGCGCGACCTCGCGCGCGGCCACGTCGTCAACATCGGCGAGTCCGTCGGCGTGATCGCGGCGCAGTCGATCGGCGAGCCGGGCACGCAGCTGACGATGCGCACGTTCCATGTCGGTGGCGCGGCCTCGCGGGCCGTCGCGGCCGACGGCGTGGACGCGCGCGGCGCGGGCAGCACGCGCTTCCACAACCTGAAGACCGTCAAGCACAGCGACGGGCACCTGGTGGCGGTCTCCCGCTCCGGCGAAATCGGCGTCATCGACGCCAACGGCCGCGAGCGCGAGCGCTACAAGATCCCGTACGGCGCGATGATCACGGTCAAGGACGAGAGCGAGGTCAAGCCGGGCCAGCGCATGGCCAAGTGGGACCCGCATACGCACCCGATCGTCACCGAGCTGGCGGGCCGCGTGAAGTTCGAGGACTTCGAGGACGGCGTCACCGTCAATCGCGAGACCGACGACATCACCGGCGTCGCCACGCTGGTCGTGACCGAGCCCAAGACCCGCGGCAGCGCCGGCAAGGACCTGCGCCCGCTGATCAAGCTGGTCGACGGCCGCGGCCGCGAGCTGTCCTTCCCGGGCACCGACATCCCGGCGTCGTACACGCTGCCGCCCAAGGCCATCGTCACGGTCGAGGACGGGGCCGCGGTGGGCGTCGGCGACATCATCGCGCGCATCCCGCAGGAAGCCTCCAAGTCACGCGACATCACCGGCGGTCTGCCGCGCGTCGCCGATCTGTTCGAGGCGCGCAAGCCCAAGGATCCGGCAGTGCTCGCGGAAGCCTCGGGCACGATCCGCTTCGGCACCGCGACCAAGGGCAAGCAGCGCATCAAGATCGTCCTGGCGGATGCCGATGCCAAGATCTACGGCGGCGAGGAAGTCGAGCTGCTGGTGCCGAAGTGGCGCCAGATCAGCGTGTTCGAGGGCGAGCACGTCGAGCAGGGCGAAGTGATTTCGGACGGCGAGCCGTCGCCGCACGACATCCTGCGCCTGCAAGGCGTCACCGCGCTGGCGAACTACCTGGTCAAGGAGATCCAGGACGTCTATCGCCTGCAGGGCGTGAAGATCAACGACAAGCACATCGAGACGATCATTCGCCAGATGCTGCGCAAGGTGGAGATCACCGAGACCGGCGATACCCGCTTCCTGCAGGGCGAGCAGGTCGAGATCTTCGGTGTGCTGGGGGAGAACCAGAAGGTCAAGGCCAAGGACAACGGCCGCGGCGCGAAGTACCAGCGCCTGCTGCTCGGTATCACCAAGGCCTCGCTGTCGACCGAGTCGTTCATCTCGGCGGCGTCGTTCCAGGAGACCACGCGCGTGCTCACCGAGGCTTCGGTGCGCGGCTCGCGCGACGAGCTGCGCGGCCTCAAGGAAAACGTCATCGTCGGCCGACTGATCCCGGCGGGCACGGGCCTGGCCTACCACGAGCAGCGGCGCAAGCAGCGCGGCGGCTCGTTGCTGGCCGAGTTGCAGATGTCGTCGGGCAGCGGCGCGTTCGAGGCGGTGGGCGGTGAGTCGCCGCTGGCCGGCAGCGGCACGACCGAGGCGGAGTCCGAGGAGAAGTCCGAGGCGTCAGAGTAGTCAGACGCGATGTGAACAAAAAGCCCCGGACCTCCGGGGCTTTTTGTTGGGGGATGCGGCGTCGCTCACGCGGCGCTAGATTGGACACATGCGTGCCGAGACGGTCGCCGGATGTCTGGGAATCGCGGGGCTGGTGGTCGCAGCCACGCTCGCCATGCGCCCGGCGCCGCTGCCGGTGCCGCAGCGCGCCGCCGGGCCCGTGGCGTTCCCGCCCGCGCCGCACGCGCAGCGGATGGCGACCGGCCGCTCCGGACTGCCGGTGGTGCTGGCGCTCGACGGCGAAATTGCGCGCATGGGGCGCGCGGCGCCGCGGCTCGAGCCGATGCGCCGCGCGTTCCTCGACGCCCCGAACCTCACGCAGTTCGCGCTCGATCGGCTGGCGCGCGCGGTCGCCGGCGACGGCGCCAGCCAGTACTTCATCTACCTCGCCCTCGAGCAGTGCCGCAGCTACCTGCGGCGCGACCTCGAGAGCGCGCGGCTGAATCTCGAAACCATGCTGAACGTGCAGGACCTCGCCGGCGAGGAGCGCGTGGCCTGGCGCGCGGAGTACGAGCGTTGCCGCGGCTTCGGGCTCGGTGGCTGGGATGCCATCGGCGAGGCGCTCGGCATGGAGGAGCCGGGATCGGAAGCGGAGTACGCCTCGCTGTGGTTCGAGCGTGCCGGGCAGACCGGCTATCCGACCGCCCTCGCCGAGCTCGCGCTGCGGCCCAGCCCGATCGGCGCGCCCGACCGCGAAGCGATGCTGCGCGAGGCGCTGGTGCGCGGCGGGCCCGACGTGTACTGGCTGCTGTTCGCGCACAGTGCCGATGTGCCGTCCGGCGAAGCCAGCGTCCCGTCGCTGGCCTGGCTGATCGTCGCCTGCCGGGCCGGGCAGGATTGCACCGAGCAGGCCCGCTGGTACCGGGGGTTCGCCTGCCAGCAGGGCGAGGGGGCCTGCCCGCAAGGCCAGTCCGCCCTCGAGCACTACTGGCTATCGGCCCCCGTCCGGGAGCGGGACCAGGCCTGGGTGCTGGCGGCCCGCATCGAGGTCGCCCTGCGGGCCGGGCAGTGGGACGAGTTGCCGTACCCGGACCTGGAAAGGCTCGACTACCGGCGGCTTTGGGAGCATGGTAAAAAATGACGTGCGCGTCATTTTCATCGCTGGGCGAGGCTGCCTGAGGCCGGCCGCAGGGGCCTGAAAAAAAGGCGAATAAGGCCTGTTGACACAGGCATCCGAGGTCACGATAATGCGCGCCCTTTCATGGCGGGCCGGGCTTTTGGCCGGTCCGCCATTTCTTTCCAAATCCGGGACGTACTGTGCCTACGATCAACCAGCTTGTGCGCCGCGGCCGCCTGTCGCCGACGGCGAAGTCGAAGGTGCCTGCCCTGGGGGGCAATCCCCTCAAGCGCGGCGTGTGCACTCGTGTCTACACGACCACGCCGAAGAAGCCGAACTCGGCTCTGCGCAAGGTCTGCAAAGTACGGCTCACCAATGGCTTCGAAGTCATTTCGTACATCGGCGGCGAAGGCCATAACCTGCAGGAACACTCGGTCGTCATGATTCGCGGCGGCCGCGTCAAAGATCTCCCCGGTGTCCGTTACCACACGCTTCGCGGCGTGCTGGACTGCGCCGGTCTCGAAAAGCGCCGCCAGGGCCGCTCCAAGTACGGCGCCAAGCGCCCCAAGGGTAACTAAGCCATGTCTCGTCGCCGCAAGCCCGAGATCCGCACCATCCTGCCGGATCCGAAATTCAAGTCCGAGCTGCTCGCCAAGTTCATCAACAAGATCATGGAGCGCGGCAAGAAGTCGCGCGCCGAAGAGATCGTGTACGGCGCGCTCGCGACCATCGCCGAGAAGAAGAAGACCGACGCGCCGCTGACCGTGCTCGAGGCTGCCCTCGAGAACGTGCGCCCGTCCGTCGAAGTGAAGTCGCGCCGCGTCGGCGGCGCCACCTACCAGGTGCCGGTCGAAGTGCGCACCGTGCGCCGCAACGCGCTGGCGATGCGCTGGCTGCTCGAGGCTGCGCGCTCGCGCGGCGAGCAGGGCATGGCGGCGCGCCTGGCGGCCGAGCTGCTGGACGCCGCGGACCACCGCGGCGCCGCGGTGAAGAAGCGGGAGGACACCCACAAGATGGCCGAAGCCAACAAGGCTTTCGCCCATTTCCGCTGGTAATCCCCCAAGAGAATCCGAGAGCAGTCATGCCGCGCAACACTCCCATCGATCGGTACCGGAACATCGGTATTTCCGCGCACATTGACGCGGGCAAGACGACGACGACCGAGCGCGTGCTGTTCTACACCGGCGTGAACCACAAGATGGGCGAGGTGCACGACGGCGCCGCGACCATGGACTGGATGGAGCAGGAGCAGGAGCGCGGCATCACCATCACGTCGGCCGCGACCACCGCGTTCTGGAAGGGCATGGGGCTGCAGTTCCCCGAGCACCGCATCAACATCATCGACACGCCGGGCCACGTCGACTTCACCATCGAAGTCGAGCGCTCGATGCGCGTGATCGACGGCGCCTGCATGGTGTACTGCGCGGTCGGCGGAGTGCAGCCGCAGTCCGAGACGGTCTGGCGCCAGGCCAAC
>JBOICR010000220.1:0-3242 GCA_050740195.1 Nevskiaceae bacterium
GGCGGAATTGCGCGCCGATCAGGTCCAGCAGCGTGGTCTTGCCGCAGGCGGTCGGGCCGATGATGGCGGTCACGCGGCCGCGCCGGATGTCGAGGTCGACGCCGTCCAGCACGACGCGCGGGCCGTAGGCGAACTTCAGGCCGCGGATTTCGACGAGCGTGTCGGACATGCGCGAAGTCTACAGGTACGGCGAAAACAGCCAGAACACCGCGTCGCGCAGCTTGGCCGGCAGCGACCGGCGCCGCAGCGTCTCCAGGGTGACCTCGCGGCTGGCCTCGCGCACCTCGTCGAAATGCGTGCGCAGGCTACGCACGACCGCGGCGTCGTACAGCTCGACTACCAGCTCGAAATTCAGCCGCAGCGAGCGCGGGTCGAGGTTGGCCGAGCCGACCTGCGCGTAGTAGTCGTCCATCAGGAACAGCTTGGTGTGCGCGAACGGGCCGGGCCGGTAGTAGACCTGGATCGAGCGGCCGACCAGCTGGGTAAGCCAGCGGCGCGTGGCGCAGTCGGCCCACCACTGGTCGCTGCGGCGTGGCAGGACGATCTCGATGACGACGCCGCGCAGCGCCGCCGACTCCAGCGCGCCGGACAGTTCGCGCGTCGGGATGAAGTACGGCGTCATGATGCAGAGACGCTGGTGCGCGTTGGCGATGGCGGCCAGCAGCACCAGCTGCAGCCGGTCGACGGCGTCGTTGGGCCCGTCGGTGATGGCACGGCAGGACGTCGTGCCGCGCACCGGCGCCGGCGTGCTGCACGCGAGCTTCTCGCCGGCGGCGAAGCGCCAGACCTCGGCGAACACGCCCTCGAGCTGCGCCGCCACCGGGCCCTCCATGCGGAAATGCAGGTCGGTCACCGGCTCGTCGGCGCGCGTCACCCAGTGCCGGTCGCTGATGTTCATGCCGCCGACCCAGGCCGCCTCGCCGTCCACGGTCATCAACTTGTGGTGGTTGCGCAGGTTGGCGTGCAACATCGGCGGCCACCAGCGCGGCGGCAGGAACTTGGCGAACGGCACGCCGAGCTCGCGCAGCAGGCCGGTGGCCGGCCTGCGCCACGACAAGTGGCCGATGCCGTCGAGCAGCACCCGGACCTGCACCCCTCGCGCCTGGGCGGCGGCCAGCGCCTCGGCGAACTGCCGGCCGGTGGCGTCGGCGTCGAAGATGTAGGTCTCGAGCCAGACGCTGCGTCGCGCGCGCGCGATCGCCGCGAGCATGTCCGGGTACGCCTCTTCGCCGTTGTGCAGCGGCGTCACCCGGTTGCCGGGCACCAGCGGCAGGCCGGACATGATTCGGCCGGTGCGTACCAGTTCGCGCACCTCGACCGGCAGGCCCGGCACGTCCGGCACCGTCTCGTGGCCGTGCGCGGGACGCTCCGGCGCGGCGCCGAGTTCGCGCCGCGCGCGCCGCTCGATGCGGTTCACGCCGAACCAGAAGTACAGCAGCGCGCCGGCCAGCGGCATCAGCCAGCACACCACGATCCAGGCCCAGGCCGAGCGCGGGTCGCGCTTGTTCAGCAGCGCGTGGCCGGCCGTGCCCAGCGCCGCGACGACGTGGAGGACGATCAGCAGGTTGGCGGCGATCTGCTGAGTCATGCGCGCGGTACGGAGACTTCGGCCACGATTGGCAGGTGGTCCGACAGCGCGTGCGGCAGCGCCTCGAGGCGGTGCACCTCGACGTGCGACGTGGTGAGGATGTGGTCGAGGCCCAGCTTCGGCCGCCAGCTCGGGAAGGTCACCGGCGTAGCGTGTGGCACCCAGATGCCGCCGCGCGACAGCCCGCCGTGCTCGCGCAGGAAGCGCGCCTCGCAGTTGAGATCGCCCAGCACCACGGTCGGCGTTTTCGGCGACACCAGTCCGGCAAGGTAGTCGAGCTGGCGGTGACGGTCCTCGCGTCCGAGCGACAGGTGGGCGATGACCAGGCTGAGCCCGTGGCCCTGCGGCCCCAGCTCGATTGTCATCGCGCGGCGCCCCGGAATGCGCGAAGGCAGCGTGTGCTCGGCCGAGCGCAGCGGCGCCACGCGCGAGAGGAAACCCAACGCGTGGCGCGCAACCGGCTTCAGATCCCGCGTGATGGTGAACCCCATGTGCGAAAAGCCCGCGCGCTTGGCCAGGTACTCGAGCTGGTTGACGAAGCGCGTACGCAGGCTGCCGGCGTCGGCCTCCTGGATGGCGACGAAGTCGTGCTCGCGCATCAGCTCGGCCATGTGGTCCAGCGTGGCGTGCATGCCGGGTCCGGGCAGCACGTGCCGCCACGCGCGCGTCAGGTAGTGGCCGTAACGTCCGGGCCGGCTGCCGACATGGATGTTGTAGCTGAGCAACCGCAGCCGCTCCGCCGGCGACGGCAGTGTGGCGATGCCGGCCTCGGGGGTCCAGACCGCAGGCGGTTGCGTCGTGTCAACGTTCACAGGTGCGTGAGCGCCTCGACCTCGTCGCGCAGCTTGAGCCCGTCGGTGCCGTCGAGGATCTGCGCCACGCGTTCGCGCAGCAGGCCGACGTCCGACTCGATGATCTGGCGTTTGACCTCGAGCACGCTGCCGGGATGCATCGAGAACTCGGTCAGCCCGAGCCCGAGCAGCAGCCGCGTGAAGCGCGGATCGCCGGCCATCTCGCCGCACATCGCCACCGGGATGCCCGCCTTTTCGCCGGCCTGGATCGTCATCCGGATCAGCTGCAACACCGCCGGGTGCAGCGGGTCGTACAGGTAGTTGACCTCGTCGTCGACGCGGTCGATGGCCAGCGTGTACTGGATCAGGTCGTTGGGGCCGATCGAGAAGACCTTGGCGTGGCGCGCCAGGATCGGCGCCGCGATCGCGGCCGCCGGGATCTCGATCATGGCGCCGACCTCGACCGTGTCGGCGACGCTCTTGCCCTCGCGCGCCAGTTCGGCGCGGGCGCCATCGATCACCGCCTCCGCCTGCCGGAATTCCTGCAGGCTCGAGATCATCGGCAGCATGATCTTGACCTTGCCGTGCACGCTGGCGCGCAGCAGCGCGCGCACCTGCGGCCGGAACATCTCGATCTCGCGCAGGCACAGGCGGATCGCGCGCAGGCCGAGCGCCGGGTTGTTCGGCGTCGGCCCGGCACTGCGGCCGCTGTCGACCTGCTTGTCGGCGCCGAGGTCGAGCGTGCGGATCGTGATGGGCCCCTTGACCGACGCGACGACGCGCGAGTAGGCGTCGTACTGCTCCTCCTCGCCCGGCAGCCCCTCGCGGTTCATGTACAGGAACTCGGTGCGGTACAGGCCGAC
>JBOICR010000221.1:0-5027 GCA_050740195.1 Nevskiaceae bacterium
CCTTGGAATACAGCGGCTCGACCTTGTCGGTGTAGATCAGGCGCAGCGCCATGCGGTTCTTTTCGAGCAGCGCTTCGATCGCCGGCTCCAGGCCGTCTTTCAGGTAGGCCTCCAGGTGGGTCGCGAACTCCTCCGACAGCGCCTTCTCGTCGCCGGTCAGGCCGGTGGCCAGGAACTTGGCGTGCTCCTCGCGGATGGCCGCGATCTTCTGGGTCAGCTTGCCGGCCGACTCGGCGAAGGACTCGTCTTCCTCGTCGAACAGCGGCCGCGACGCGTCGCCGCGGGCGCGCGCCATCAGCTGGTCGATCATCGCGATGTGCGAAAAGTCGACCATGCCGTCTTCATAGACGTTGAACAGCGCCTGGTTGCTGCTCTTGAGGCCGGTCAGGCCCAGCAGGCCGAGGGTGGCGAGCACCAGGATCAGCGGGACGACCACCAGCATCAGTCGGACTTTCATCGTGAGTTTGGCAAACATGGGAATCTCCAGGGGTTCAGCGTGCAGTGGGAAGTCAGTGGGAAGGTTGCGAACTCAGCGCCATCTCGGCGCTGGTCATGAGGCGTTCGATGTCGAGCAGGATCAGCATCCGCTCGTCGAGCGCGCCGATGCCGGTCAGGAACTGCGCGCCGACGGTGGAGCCGAGCTCCGGCGCCGGGCGGATCTGCGAGGGCGTCAGGGCGACGACGTCGGACACGCTGTCGACCACCATGCCGACCACACGGTCGGCGACGTTCAGCACGATCATCACCGTGAAGGTGTTGTACTCGGCCGAGCCGAGCCGGAACTTGAGGCGCATGTCCACCACCGGGACGATGGTGCCGCGCAGGTTGATCACGCCCTTCACGAAATCCGGCGCCTCCGGGATGCGCGTGACGGTGCCGTAGCCGCGGATCTCCTGGACCTTGAGGATGTCGACGCCGTACTCCTCGGCGCCGAGCTTGAAGGTCAGGAATTCGCTGACGACGGCCTGCACGCCGCCGTCGGCGGTGGCGAGCTTGGCAGCGGTGATGAGGGTCATGGCGTTGCTCCTGTGTTGTCGGTTGGGTCAGGCGGCGCGAGCCAGCCTGGCAAGGCGGACCAGTCCGCCGACGTCGACGATGAGCGCCACGCGCCCGTCGCCCATGATGGTGGCGCCCGAGATGCCCTCGATGCGCCGGTAATTGGTGTCGAGACTCTTGATGACGACCTGCTGCTGGCCCACCAGCGCGTCGACCCAGATCGCGGCCTTGCGCCCTTCGGCGTCCATGACGACGGCGGTGCCGGTGGCGTCCCTGGCGACGGGTGCGCGCAGGCCGAGCACGTCGCGCAGGCTGTAGAGCGGGATGTACTCACCGCGCACGCCGAGCACGCGGCCCTGGCCGCTGATGGACTTGATGTCGCAGTCGGCCGGCTGCAGCGACTCGACGACGCTGTTCAGCGGGATGATGAAGGTCTCGTCGCCGACCGCGACCGACATGCCGTCGAGGATCGCCAGCGTCAGCGGCAGGCGGATGGTGACTTTCGTGCCCTCGCCCGGCATCGACCACACGTCGACCTGGCCGCCGAGCGAGAGGATGTTGCGCTTGACGACGTCCATGCCGACGCCGCGGCCGGAGACGTCGGTGACCGACTCGGCAGTGGACAGGCCGGGCGTGAAGATCAGCTGCCAGACGTCGGCGTCCGGCGCAGTCTCGGCCAGGGTCAGGCCGCGGCCGGCGGCGCTGGCCAGGATGCGGGCGCGGTCGAGCCCGCGGCCGTCGTCGGTGACTTCGATGATGACGTTGCCAGCCCGGTGCGAGGCGCTGAGCGTGATGGTGCCGGTCTCGTCCTTGCCGGCGGCGTGCCGCTCGTCCGGACCCTGGAGCCCGTGGTCGATCGCGTTGCGCACCAGGTGCGTCAGCGGATCGACGATCTTTTCGATCAGGCTCTTGTCCAGCTCGGTCGCGCCGCCTTCGACGTGCAGGCGCACGCGCTTGCCGAGCCTGGCGGACAGGTCGCGCGCCACGCGCGGAAAACGGCTGAACACGACGTCCATCGGCAGCATACGCACCGACATGACCGCGTCCTGCAGGTCGCGCGTGTTGCGCTCGAGCAGGGCCAGGCCGGTCAGCAGGCGCTCGTGGAGGTTGGGATCCAGCGCCGCGGAGCTTTGCTTGACCATGGCTTCGGTGATCACCAGCTCGCCGACCAGGTTGATCAGGGCGTCGACCTTGTCGATGCCGACGCGGATCGAGCTGCTCTCGGCGTGGCCGGCGGCGCGCTCTTCGCTCGCCTCGACCGGGAACGCAATGACGTTGCCGCCGGACTCGAGCGCGCGGATGTCGAGCTCACACTCGCCTTCGACCCAGGCAAAGGCCTCGGCGATGCGGGCCTGGGGCGAGGTCGTCGTGAGCTCGAGGGTCCAGGCGAGGACCGCGGATTCGGGATCGAGCGACGCGAACGCCGGCAGGCGCGAGGTGTCGCACTCGACGCGCAGTCGGCCGAGCGTTTCCAGCTCCGCCAGGATGCGCAGCGGATCGTTGCCACCCTTCAGCATGCCGGCGTGCGGCGCGAAGCTCACGCGCCACACCTGGGCGCGCGGGGTGACTTCGGCCGCAGGCGTGCCGGCGGCCGCTTGGCCGTGGCCCAGCATTTGGGTCAGCGCCGCGGTCAGCGCGGCAAGGCGGCCAGCGTCGACGCCGCCCTCGCCGTGCAGCATGGCGCGCAGCACGTCGACCGATTGCAGCAGCAGTGTGGTCTCTTCCGCACCGCCTTGACGGCGGCCCGAGCGCATCTGGTCCAGCAGCGTCTCCAGCAAATGGGTCAGGTCCGCGACCTCGGCCAGGCCGAAGGTTCCCGCGCCGCCCTTGATCGAATGCGCCGCGCGGAAAATCGTGTTGATCGTCTCGGCGTCCCGCTGGCCCTGCTCGAGGCGCAGCAGGCCCTGCTCCATGGCATCGAGGCCTTCGTGGCACTCGTCCAGGAAGGTCTGGCGGAAACGCTGCAGGTCGATCGGGGTCATGGCAACCGTCTCAGGCCAGGACCTTCTTGACCATCGCCACCAGCGTTTCGGGATTGAAAGGTTTCACGATCCAGCCGGTCGCGCCGGCGGACTTGCCTTCCTGCTTGCGGTCCGCGGCAGCTTCCGTGGTCAGCATCAGCAGCGGCGTGAATTTGTACTCGGCCTGCGTGCGCAGCGCACGGATCAGCGCCATGCCGTCCATGTTCGGCATGTTGACGTCGACCAGCACCAGGCTGAACTTTTCCTGGCGCGCCATGTCGAGCGCGATGGCCCCGTCCTCCGCCTGCGCGACGTTGAAGCCGGCGGACGTCAGGGTGAAGGTGACCATTTCCCGCATCGAGCGGGAATCGTCTACGGCAAGAATGCGGGACATGGGTTCCTCAGTTGGCAGAAACGGCGCTCAGGCCGAGCGTGGTGTCGAGTGCGGCGCGGATGGCGCTTTCGCGCAGCAGCGCCGACGGGGCGCGCCAGGTGGTCGGGCCGCCGGCCGAGGTGCGCTCGCGCACGAAAGCGGCGAGCACCTGCAGCGAGGCGGTGTGCACGCGGCTCACGTCGCTCGCCACCAGCTCCACCGGCGCGGTCGTCGCCAGCAGCGGCGACAGCGTGCTGTGCAGCGTCGCCGCGTGCTCGATGCCGAGGTCGGCCGGCAGCGTGAAGGCCATGCCCTCCAGGCGCAGCGGGGCGGCGCGGCGGCCGGAACCGCGCTTGCGGGACCCTGCCTTGGTGGACGTACGGTGCTGGCTCACGTGTCGTTACCCGTCGGTGTAATCGGTGCGCTACTGTAGGAAGCCGGGCCGCGGCGTTGAATGACCGCGCCGGACAAAAACCTGTAGAAAAGGGACAGGCTGCGGTCGCATGACCTATCCAGATGTCCGTCGCTCCATCACGGCGGCCCAGCAGCTGGTGCAGCTGGGGCGCGAGTACGGGCTCCCCCTAGACCAAAGTCTTAGTGGCACCGACCTCTCGCAGGAGGCGATGGGAGACTCCAACACCGAGATCGACCTGGAGCAGGAGCTGCAGCTCACGCGCAACGTCGTGGGTGCGCTCAAGCACGTGCCCGCGCTCGGCCTCGAAGCCGGGCTGCGCTTCAGCGTGACCTCGTTCGGCGTGGTCGGCTTCGCCATCCTGAGCAGCAGCACCATCCGCCAGGCGCTGGACGTGACGATGCGCTTCCACTCGCTGGTGCCGGCGCTGTGCAAGGTCTATGTCCGCACCGCCGGCGCCGAGATGCGGATGATCACGGACGACAGCGAGTGCCCGGCCGACCTGCGCGACTTCAGCGTCGAGCGCAGCCTGGCCTCGGCCGCCCGCATCTGGCGCGAGGTGCTCGGCGTGCAGGAGCCGATGCCGGGGCTGCGGCTGCGCATGCCGCGGCCGGCCTGGGCCGCCCGCATGACCGAGATCTTCCGCACCGAGCCGCGCTTCGGCGCCGAGGACAATTCCTACGTGATCGAGCCCGCCGTGCTCGACCAGCCGGTCGCCTTCGGCAACCCCCTCGTCGCGCAGCAGGTCGAGAAGGACTGCAAGGCCCTGCTCGACAAGCGGCGCAAGCGCAAGGGCCTGGCCGAAAAGGTCCGCGACATCATCCTGCACGAGCCGGGGCGCGTCCCCTCGCTGGAGGACGTGGCCGCCACGCTGAGCATGACCACGCGCACGCTGCGCCGGCACCTTGTGAACCAGCGCACGTCCTACCGGCACCTGGTCGAGGAAGTGCGGCAGACGCTCGCGCAGGAGCTGCTCACCACCGGCCGCCTCAAGATGGAGGAAGTCGCCGAGCGCCTGGGTTACTCCGACGCGACGAGCTTCTCCCACGCCTTCCGGCGCTGGAGGGGTCACGCGCCGAGCGATCTGCGCTAGGCACGCTGTCCTTTTTCGTCAGGTTTTTGTCCGGCCCGGTCATTCATCGGCGCGCGGGCCGCGCCTACAGTGGCGGCATACCGTACCCGCAGCCATCGCCATGCCGCCCAGCCCCAAGATCCTCATCGTCGGCCACACCGCCGAAGCCGCCACCAGCCTCAAGGCGCTGGTCAGCTCCGCGGGCTTCGCGCC
>JBOICR010000222.1:0-8306 GCA_050740195.1 Nevskiaceae bacterium
CGAGCTGGAGAACCCGCTGATCCTCATCACCGAGAAGAAGATCAGCAACATCCGCGACATGCTGCCGGTGCTCGAGGGCGTGGCCAAGGCTGGCCGTCCGCTCGTGATCATCGCCGAGGACGTGGAAGGCGAGGCGCTGGCCACGCTGGTGGTCAACAACCTGCGCGGCATCCTGAAGGTCGCGGCCGTGAAGGCCCCGGGCTTCGGCGACCGCCGCAAGGAAATGCTGAAGGACATCGCCATCCTGACCGGCGGCACGGTCATCGCCGAGGAGCTGGGCCTGCAGCTCGAGAAAGTGACGCTCAACGATATGGGCACCGCCAAGAAGGTGCAGATCGACAAGGAGAACACCACGATCATCGACGGCGCCGGCAAGAAAGAGAAGATCGAGGGCCGCATCAAGGAGATCCGCAAGCAGGTCGAGGACGCGACCTCCGACTACGACAAGGAGAAGCTGCAGGAGCGTCTGGCCAAGCTCTCCGGCGGCGTCGCCGTGATCAAGGTCGGCGCGGCCACCGAAGTGGCCATGAAGGAGAAGAAGGCCCGCGTCGAGGACGCGCTGCACGCCACGCGCGCGGCGGTGGAAGAGGGCATCGTCGCCGGCGGCGGCGTGGCGCTGGTCCGCTCGCAGAAGGCGCTCGACGGCATCAAGGGTGCGAGTGACGACCAGCAGGTCGGCATCAGCATCCTGAGGCGCGCGCTCGAAGAGCCGTTGCGCATCATTGTCCGCAACGCCGGCGAAGAGCCGTCCGTGGTCTTCAACAAGGTCAAGGAAGGCAAGGGCGCGTTCGGCTTCAACGCCCAGAACGGCGAGTACGGCGACATGATCGAGATGGGCATTCTCGACCCGACCAAGGTCACGCGCATGGCGCTGCAGAACGCGGCGTCGGTCGCCGGCCTGCTGCTCACCACCGAAGCGATGGTGGCCGAGCTGCCGAAGAAGGAGTCGCCGATGCCGGGCGGCGGCGGCGGCATGGGCGGCGAGGACTTTTAAGCCCACGCGTAAGCCCACGCGCGGCTGAACCCCGCTTCGGTCTGGCGAGGTTCGCAACGCGCGTGGGGCTTATCCCCGGTCGCGCCGAGCGCAAGCGGAGGCGCGAGCCGGGGACCCTACGGTCACAAGGAAAGGCCCCGGCAACGGGGCCTTTCCTTTTGTGCTGACATAATCCGCGGCCATGGAAATCACCATCGCGAAGCGCTTCTGCGGCCCGCCGACCTCCGGCAACGGCGGATACAGCTGCGGCCGGCTGGCGGCGCTGGTCGGCAACCCGGCGGAGATCACGCTGCGCGCGCCGCCGCCGCTCGACACGACGCTGTCGCTGCAGCGCGGCGACGGCGTCGTGAAGCTGATGCACGGCGACCAGCTCGTCGCCGAAGGCAAGCCTGCGCAATTCGAGCTCGACGTGCCCGCGCCGCCGACGCTCGCTGAAGCGCGGGCCGCGGGCCGGCGCTTCAGTGGGCTCAAGCACCATCCGTACGCCACCTGCTTCGTGTGCGGTCCTGATCGCGCCGCGCGGGATGGCTTGCGCATCTTCTGCGGGCCGTGGAAGAAAGGAATGGTCGCGGGTACCTGGACGCCGGACCCGACCCTGGATGACGGCAGGGGGTTTGTCGCGCCCGAATTCCTGTGGTCGGCGATCGACTGCCCGGGCTCATGGTCGGTGATCGGCCGCGACGATCCCGACGCGCCCGCGGGTTTCGTTTCGCCCGGCGCGCTGCTCGGGCGGCTCACCGGCCGGCTGGTGCGCGAACTGCGCGTCGGTGAGGAGTGCACGGCGATCGGCTGGTTTCTCGGTGCCGACGGGCGCAAGTACCACGTCGGCACGGCGATCCATACGGCTGCCGGCGAACTCGTCGCGTACAGCAAAGGCACCTGGATTGTCCTCAAAGGCTGAGCGCAAGCCGGCCGCCGGCGGCAAGGCGCTGGCGCGCCTGGTGGCCGCGAGTCCCTTCGTTGAGCAGGCCAGCCGGCGCGACCCCGGCTGGGCCCAGTGGCTCAAGGCGGGCGGCCTCGAGGCGCCGTTCAAGCCAGGCGCGATCGGCAAGGCGCTGCGCGCCGCCACGCAGAAAACCCGCGACGAAGCGGCGTTCATGCGCGCGCTGCGCGAGCTGCGGATGGCGCAGATGGCGCGCGTCGCGGCGCGGGCCCTCGCCGGCAAGGCGCCACTGGCCGAGACCCTGGAGGCGGTGTCGGAGCTGGCGGATGCCGCGTGCGCCGTGGCGCTCGGGTTCGCGGAACGGGCGCTGCAGAACGTCCACGGCGTGCCGCGCGACGAGTCCGGCGCTCCAGTGGCGGCCTACATCCTGGGCATGGGCAAGCTCGGCGGGCGCGAGCTGAATTTCTCCTCGGACATCGACTTGATCCTCGGCTACTCGGCCAACGGCGAGACCGACGGCCGGGCGCCGATCGCCACCGAGCAGTACTTCGAACGGCTGGCGCGCCTGTTCACGCGCCTGCTGGCCGACCGCACGCCGGAGGGTTTCGTGTTCCGCGTCGACTGGATGCTGCGGCCGTTCGGCGCCAGCGGCCCGCCGGCGATGGCCAGCGGCGCGATGGAGGAGTACTACCAGGTCAGCGGCCGCGAGTGGGAGCGCTATGCGCTGATCAAGGCGCGCGTCGTCGCCGGCGACGCGGCGGCCGGCGAAGCGTTGCTCAAGGCGCTGCGGCCGTTCGTCTATCGCCGCTACCTCGACTTCAACGCGATCGGCGCGTTGCGCGACATGAAGCGCATGATCAACGCCGAAGTGCAGCGAAAGGAGCTGCACGGCAACATCAAGCTCGGCGCCGGCGGCATCCGCGAGATCGAATTCATCGGCCAGGCATTCCAGCTGATGCGCGGCGGCCGCGAAGGTGAGCTGCGCAACAGCCAGCTGCTGCCGGTGCTCGAGCACCTCGGCCGGGCCGGTTACCTGCCGGCGGCGACCGTCGCGCGCTTGCGCGACTGCTATGAGCTCCTGCGCCGCGTCGAGAACGCGATCCAGATGCGCGAGGACGAGCAGCGCCACGCGCTGCCCGACGACGCCGCGGCGCGCGAGGCGCTGGCAGCCGCGCTCGGCTTCGCGGGCGCCGGCGCGCTCGAGGCCAGGCTGGCCGAAACGCGCGCGTTCGTGCAGGCCGAGTTCGGCCGGCTGTTCGCGGAGCCGGGAACGGCCCGCGACGAGCACGGGCTGGGCTCCGCGGTCGCCGGGGTGTGGCGCGGCGACGCCGCCGTTGGATTGGAGGCGTTGAAGCGCGCCGGATTCGCGGATGACGCTGAAGCGCTGCGCGAGGCGATTGCCGCGCTGCGCGACTCGCTGCTGACGCGCACGCTGTCGGACGCGAGCCTGAGCAAGCTCGAGCAGCTGGTGGTGGCGATCCTCGCCGACGCGCGCGAGCTGGCGTCGCCCTCGCTCGCCGCGCTGCGCACGCTGCGCGTGGTCAGCGCCATCGCCGGCCGCGCGACCTACCTGACGCTGCTGCGCGAGAACCGCGGCGCCCGCGCGCAGCTGCTGCGTCTGTGCGCCGCGAGCCCGTGGATCCCGTCATTGCTGGCGCAGGCGCCGATCCTGCTCGACCAGCTGCTCGACGCGCGCACGCTGTACGCGCCGCCGGATCGCGAGCAGATGCGCGTCGAGCTCGACGCGCTGTTCACGCAGGTCCCCGCCGGCGACACCGAAGGGGCGATGAACCTGCTCAGGAATTTCCGCCAGGAGGTGACGCTGCGGGTGGCCGCCGCCGACCTGGTCGAGGCGCTGCCGCTGGTCAAGGTCAGCGATCGCCTGACCTGGCTGGCCGAAGTGATCCTCGCCAAAACGCTCGCACTGGTGCGCGCCGAGCTGGAACAGCAATCCGGCGTGCCGAAGCGCGGCAGGAAGCCGTGCAGCTTCGGTGTGGTCGCCTACGGCAAGTTCGGCGGCATCGAGATGGGATACGGCTCGGACCTCGACCTGCTGTTCCTTCACGATTGCGCGGACCTGCAGGCGCCGACCCAGGGCGGGACGAAGCCGCTGCCCGCCGAAGTCTGGCTGTCGCGCCTGGCGCAGCGCGTGATCCACTGGCTGTCGACGCAGACCAGCGCCGGCCGCGCCTACGAAGTCGACCTCGAGCTGCGGCCCGACGGCCGCCGCGGCCTGACCGTGAGCTCGCTGGCGAGCTTCGAGCAATACCAGCTCGACAGCGCGTGGACCTGGGAGCACCAGGCGCTGACGCGCGCGCGCGCCGTGGCCGGCGATGCGCCGGCGCGCGAAGCGTTCGAGCGCGTGCGCCGCACGGTGCTGACGCGCCCGCGCGACGCCGGCAAACTGCGCCGGGACGTGATCGAGATGCGCGAGCGCATGCGCAAGTCGCTCGACAAGTCGTCCACCGAGCGCGTCGACGTGAAGCAGGGCGCCGGCGGCCTGACCGACATCGAGTTCATCACGCAATACCTCGTGCTGCGGCATGCCAGCGCGCATCCCGCGCTGCTCGACTGGCCGGACCACTGGCGCCAGACCGAGGCGCTGGTGGCCGCCGGCGTGCTGAAGGCCGGGCAGGCCGCGGAGCTGATCGAGACCTACCGGACGTATCGCGGCTGGCTGCACCGCCGCAGCCTGCAGCAGCTCGACGGTTGCGCACCGCCGGGTGAGTTCGCCGCCGGGCGCGAGCGCACGCGCGCGCTGTGGGATGCCGTGTTCGCCGGATCCTGAGTGGCGTCAGTCGCGCGCGAGCACCGCGACGACCTCGGCCAGCGCGCGCGGCACGTAGCGATTCAGGTTCAGGTTCGCCATCGACGGCACCACCGGGTGCAGGTTGCTGCCGGGCTTGAGCGCCGCCGGGTCGGCGTCGCGCAGCGCTTCGCCTTCCATGCCGAAGCCGTTGAAGTGCATGACGATTGCCTTGAAGTCGAACTCGACCAGCCGGTGCTGCGCGCCGATCAGGCCGAGCCGGCGGGCGTCGTCGAGCCACTTCGCGCGCCAGTGCTCCGCGTCCGCGGGCCAGTCCTCGGCCTTCGGCACGGCAAACTCGATTTGCATGAGCGGGGCATCGGATTCGCGCCAGCGGCCCGGGAAGTACACGCGCGCGATGCTGAATGAGGGATCGCCGACCAGCAGCTCATTCCAGGCCGAGGTTGCCGGGCGGTCGAACACGAAGCTGCCGAGCATCACCCGATCGGTGGCGACGCTCTGGCACGGCAGGTCGAGGATCCGGCACAGCGGCTCCCACGGCCCTGCCCAGAACACGTGGCGCGCGCGCAGCACGCGGCCCTTGGCGTGCACGGCAACGACGGTGTGCGTGGCGGGCGCGAGCTCGAGGCGCAGGTCGTCCGCGCCCATCAGTACCTCGATGCGCGAGCGGTCGAGCTTGCCGAGCAGGCCTTCGGCGAAGCCGCTGAAGCCGCCCTCGCGCGGGTACAGGATCCATTGCGGGACGCCGTCGCGCAGCCGGTCGTGGAACGCGCGCGATTCGTCGCCGGACTTCGAGCGCCGCTGCGCGCGCGGGAAGAACCACGGATAGATGTTGGCGAGCAGCCGCGACTCGTCGACGCCGAAGCGCCGGTGGCGGTTCTCGGACGGATAGCTCGGCAGCACCTCGTCGAACACGAGGTCGGCGAAGGCGCGGCCGTAATGGCGCGCGAGGTTGGCCCGCGTCGGCGGCTGGTCGCCGAGCTCGTCGCTGAGCTCATCGCCGGGCAGCATCCGACGCAGTTCGTCGGGCATCTCGGACGGCCGCGGCGCGTACGGCATCGTCCGCCCGCGCAGCACGATGCCCCGCCGCAGCTGCACGCGATGCACGCGATCGTCGACCGCCCAGCGGAACAGGCGCGTCGCCGCCTCGGAGCGGTCCTCGTCGAGCACGTGCAGGCCGTATTCGAAGCGCGCGCCACCCGGCGTCACGAAGGTGCCGTCGGCGCCACCGAGGCGCGCGCCGCGCTCAATCAGCACCGCGCGGTAGCCGAGCTTGTCGAGCAGGTGCGCGGTCACCAGGCCGCGCATGTTGGCGCCGATGACTACGGCGTCGACGCTTTCGGGGGCGCTCATGGCGTCGGCGGCGGGTTCTTGCGCAACCCGGTCTCGGCGACGCGACCGCGCAGCGCCTTGCGCACGCGGCCGGCATCGAGCGCGCGCCGCAGCTCGGCAAAG
Organism: Nevskiaceae bacterium; assembly: GCA_050740195.1. Classification (GTDB taxonomy): domain Bacteria; phylum Pseudomonadota; class Gammaproteobacteria; order Nevskiales; family Nevskiaceae; genus JACPFV01. Next base: position 6,100 of record JBOICR010000222.1, read on the forward strand.
CTCTCGTTGGTAGCGGCGAGCGCGGCGTCGACGACCTCCGGCGCGTGCGCCAGCGAGGCGTAGAACGCGCCCGACGCGAGGAAGCCCTGGTCGAGCATGCACTGCGTGTAGAGCGTCGCCAGCGCGCGGGCCTCGGCGTGTTCGAAGGCGAAGGACGGCAGCGGCGCGATGCCCCGGGTCACGACCGGCAGGCTGTGGCGCGCGGCCGCGGCCTCCCAGCCCGCGCGCATGCGCAAGCCCATCGCCGCGAGGTGCTGGGGCACGCGCCGCGCCTGCAGCTTGCGGATCGTCGCCAGCGCCGCGACCGGGCCGGTACGCTCGCTCCACGACGTGCTGCTGATGAAGCAGCCCAGCGCGGCCTCCATCACCGGGCGCGTGCCGATCACGGCGCCCATCGGAAAGCCGTTGGCGATGCCCTTGGCGAACACGGCGAGGTCGGGGACGACGCCTTCCAGCAGGTGATAGCCGCCGACGTTGAGCCGGAAACCGCTGGTGACCTCGTCGAGCACGAGCACGGCGCCGAGCCTTGCGGCAACCGCGCGGACGTGGGCGAGGTAGCCCGGCGGCGGCAAGGCGTAGCGCGCGGGTTCGAGCACGATCGCGGCGAGGTCGCGGCCGTGGCGCCCGGCGACCGCGTCGAGCGCGGCAGCGTCACCCCACGGGAAGGCGACGACGGTCCCTACCAGCGACGGCGGCACGCCGGCCGGTTCGATCGCGGGCAGCAGGTGGCCGTCGAGCGCAGCGCGGTCGCCGAGGTTGGCCGCGAGGTACCAGTCGTGCCAGCCGTGGTAGCCCGAGAACGCCACGCGCTCGCGGCCGGTCGCGGCGCGGGCGATGCGCACCGCCACCGCCATGGCTTCGCCGCCGCCGCGCGTGTAGCGCGTCATCTCCGCCCACGGGTGCAGCTCGCAGAGCAGCTCGGCGAGTTCGACTTCCTCCGGCGCCAGCAGCGTCGACGTGCTGCCTGCCTCGATCGCGGCGATGACCGCGCGATCGACGTCGGGGTCGGCGTAGCCGAGCGGGCAGGCGCCGACCGAATGGTGGGTGACGTCGACGTAGCGCCGGCCGTCGGCGTCCTCGACCTCGACGCCGCGCGCGCTCCGGTAGTAGGCCGGCCACTGGTCCGGCAGGAACAACTCGGGCCGCTTGCTGAGCAGCTGCGTGCCGCCCGGGATGCGGCGGCGCGCGCGCGCGACGAGGTCCTGGGACTTGCTCACGACCGCTCCCGCTCAAGGTGCCGCGCGATGCGGCGCTGCCAGTCGCGCCGCTCGCGGGCGCCGAGGCGCGCCCCGCTCGCGCGGATCAGTTCCGGCCGGCGCAGCAACAACCGGTAGACGTCGGCCGAGCCGAAGCGCGGATTGCGCTCGTACAGCGCCGCGTAGATCGCGCGGATCACGCGGTAGTCGCCGCGCGTGTCGAGCGTCCAGCGCAGCGCCGACAGGTCGGTCTCCTGCGTGACCGGCAGCAGGCGTGCGCGCCGCCGCACCCACGGCAGCACGTGCTCGCGGTCGTAGGGATCGCGCGCTCCCCGCGCGGCGCGCCGCAGCCACGCCCGCGCGACGACTTCGACGTCGAGTCCGTCGGGCTGCGTGCGCACGACCGCGTTGCTGACGTACTCGGCGCGCGGCCGGGCGCGCCGGAACCGCGCGATGTGGCGGTCGACGAGGGCGGGATCCACCAGCGGGCAGTCGGCGGTCAGGCGCACGACGACATCGCAGCCGCGTGGCACGGCGCGGTCGAAGCGCGCGAGCACGTCGTCGAGCGGGCCGCGCCGCACCTCGAAGCCGTAGGCCTCGCCGGCGCGGGCGATGGCGTCGTCGTCGCGACGGTCGGAGGTCGCGACCAGCCGATAGTCCGCGCCGCGCACGCGCGCGACGCGCTCCATCATGCGCGCGAGCGCCGGCGCTCCGGCCAGCGGCAGCAGCACCTTGCCGGGCAGGCGCCGGCTGCTCATGCGCGCCTGCACGATCACGGCCACGCTCATGGCGGGCCCCAGGCGCGCGGGTCGATCACGCGCTCGGGCACCTGCGCCGCGCGCGCCTCGAGCGCGGCCACGAACGCGGGCGGCAGCGCGAGGTCGAGCGCGTCGCGCTGCGCCTCGACCTGGCCGGGGGTCTCGGCGCCGGCGACGATCCAGTCGGCGCCACAACGCTGCGCGGCGTACGCCAGCGCGGCGGCGGCCGGCTCGAGTGCGTGCGCCATGGCGA
>JBOICR010000223.1:0-8479 GCA_050740195.1 Nevskiaceae bacterium
TCGCTGATGGACCCGGCCGGCGTGATCCTGAACTTCGTCGAGAACCGCGGCGCGGCCAGCTCCGACGTCGTTCAGCTGTAACTCGCAGGAGCGGATCGGCGTGGCTCCCTCCGGGAGCTCTCGTCGAGACCGGTGTGCCCGTCTCGCTACATGGCTCGCTCGATGCCCGCGCTGCTCGCTCCGCCAAGTCTTCGCTCGCTTACGCGCGGGCACCCCTCGGGCTTCGCCCTCGGGGCTCCGTCTCGCTGCGCTTTTACTTCCGCGATCCGGGCACATCGGTCCCGACGCGATCGCTCGGCCGCGGGAGCGAGGTCGGTGTGGCCCCCGAAGGGGAATCAAGCGCAGCCGAGCGGAGCCCGAGCGAAGCGAGGGTCGCCGCGCCCCGGCGAGCCGAGACTTGGCGAGGCGAGTTAGCTGCGCAGTTCGAGCCGCAGCTCGGTCTTGCCCTGGCGCACCTGCTCGACCTTCACCGGCATGTAATCGCGCGACGGCGCCAGCCAGAATTTCACGGTCTTCTTCTTGTCGTCGACGCGCTGCACCAGCACCGCGTCGAACTTGCCCGCCGGCACCTCCACCGATTCGCGGCCGGTGATGGCGAAGCGATAGTTGCGGATGCGGTGGTCGTCGACCATCGCGTACTCGGCGGTCACCGCGCCGGGCTCGCTGTCCAGATGCTCCAGCACCCACAGCCGCACGGCCTGCTGCAGCCCGAAGCGATCCTGGGCGTTGGGCGGCAGTTCGCGCTCGCCGCCCACATCGCGCACTTTGCGGGCGGCGGCGTCGAACTCCAGCGTGAAGCTGCCGTCGCCTTTCGGGTCCTCGAACTCGAAGCGCCGCGGCACCACGCGCCCGCCGCGCACGCAGAAATCGCTGACTTCGCGCGGCCGGCCGTAAAACATGCGGACCAGGCCGACCGGCTCGGTCACCGAGGCGTAGCGGTAGCAGTCCGCGTCGCCGTGGTGCTTGAGCACAATGGTCGCGCTGCCCAGACCCATGCCGCGCCAGGTGACGGCGTACTTCAGGTCCAGCTCGGGCAGCGCTGGCTCGGGCTTCGGCCCGGCCGCAAGGACTCCGGCGCTCGCCAGCAGCAGCATGGCGACAGCGGCGGCGCGCATCAACGGAACTCCGGCTCGAGGTCGGCCAGCGTCATCGGCGCCGCCAGCGGCCGCCCGCGGAACCGGACGGCGCTGCCGGCCAGCACGAGCTCGCCGCGCGCCATCCACGCCAGCGCCTGCGGATAGATCTTCACTTCGATGTCCTGCATGACCCGGTCGGCCAGAATCCTCTCATTATCCTGCGGCCGCACGCTGAATTGGCCCTGAATCGCCACCGGCCCGCCGTCCAGTTGCTCGGTGACGTAGTGCACGCTCGCGCCGTGCACCGTGTCGCCAGCCTCGAGCGCGCGCCGGTGCGTGTTCAAACCAGGGAATTTGGGCAGCAGCGACGGGTGGACGTTCACCAGCCGCCCGGCCAGCGCACGGATCGCCGGATCGCCGAGCACCCGCATGAAGCCCGCCATGCCGACGATGTCGGGGCGCAGTGTTTCGATCGCGGCGACCAGCGCGGCGTCGAATTCGGCGCGCTGCGCGTAGGCGTCGTGCGGCACGACCACGGCCGGCACGCCGGCCGCCCGCGCCCGCTCGAGGCCCGGCGCATCGGCACGGTTGCTGACGACGCCGGCGACGGTGGCCGGCAGCTTGCGCGCGGCGACGGCGTCGAGGATCGCCTGCAGGTTGCGGCCCTGGCCCGAGATCAGGACCACGATGCGCGGCGCGCTCACGGCGGCTTCAGGTGTACTGGACGAACGGATGGCCGGCGATGATCTCGCCCAGCACCCACGGCTCGAGGCCGCTGCGGTGCAGGTGCTCCTGCGCGCGCGCGGCGTCGGCACGCGGCACGGCGACGATGAAACCGACGCCGCAGTTGAAGGTGCGCCGCATCTCGCTCTCGGCCACGCCGCCCTCCTGCTGCAGCCAGTCGAACACGGCGGGCCGCTGCCAGCTCGCGGTGTCGACGCTCGCGCCGCAGCCCTTGGGGAACATGCGCGGCAGGTTCTCGGTGATGCCACCGCCGGTGATGTGCGCCATGCCTTTCACGCGCACCCGCCCGAGCAGGTCGAGCATCGGCTTGACGTAGATGCGCGTCGGCGCCAGCAGTGCGTCCGCCAGCGTGGCCTTGCCGAGGCGCTTCGACAGCTTGTGTCGTCCACGCGCGACGATCTTGCGGATCAGCGAGTAGCCGTTGGCATGCGGCCCGGAGGACGGCAGCCCGATCAGGACGTCGCCCGCGGTGAGTCGCGAGCCGTCGACGATCGCGCGCTCCTCGACCACGCCGACGGCGAAGCCGGCGAGGTCGAAGTCACCCTTCGCGTACAGGCCCGGCATCTCGGCAGTTTCGCCGCCGACCAGCGCGCAGCCGGACTGGCGGCAGCCTTCGGCGATGCCGCGGATCACCGCCGCCGCGACCTTGTTGTCGAGCTTGCCGGTCGCGTAGTAGTCGAGGAAGAACAGCGGCTCGGCGCCCGACACGAGGATGTCGTTGACGCACATCGCGACCAGGTCGATGCCGAGGCCGCCGTAGCGCTTCGCCTCGATCGCGAGCTTGAGCTTGGTGCCGACGCCGTCGGTGCCGGACACGAGGATCGGCGAGCGGTATTTCCGCGGGATCCGCACCAGCGCGCCAAAGCCGCCGACGCCCCCGATCACTTCGGGCCGCATCGTCGGCCTGACAATGGCACCGATGTCGTCGACCAGAGCATCGCCTGCGTCGATGTCGACGCCGGCGTCGCGATAGGTCAACGTCGGGGGAAAAGGTGTGCGTCCCCTTTTGGCTTTCGGCATGTGGAGTGGGCGGTCGCGCGGGAGCGCTATGGTATCGTAGCCGCGCCCCGAAAATCCCCGTTTTTTCATGCGCCTACCTGTCTATCTGGCCCTCGCCGGCCTGCTGCTCGGCCTCGCTGGCCCGACCGCGGCCGCGCCGGTGCGCGGGCTGTACGAAGCCAGCATCCCGGTGCGCAACCAGGACGCCGACGCGCGCGAACTGGCGCTGCAGCAGGCGTTCGAGCAGGTGCTGGTCCGCGTCGTCGGCAGCCGCGATCTGCCGCCGCCCGCGCTGGGCCTGGTGCCGCGCGCCAGCGGCTTCGTGCAGGGCTATGGCTACGAGACCGTCGGCGCCGGCCGCGAGCTGCGACTGCGCGCCCAGTTCGACGCGCGCGCGATCGAGGCCGCGCTGCGCAGCCAGGGCCTGTCGGTGTGGGGCGTCAACCGCCCGGCGCACGTCGCATGGATCGCAATCAGCGAAGGCCAGCAGCACAGCGTGCTCGACGCGGCTTCCGCCGATACGCGCGCGCCGGCAGTGATGGCCACGGCCGAGGCGCGAGGCCTGCCGCTGACGCTGCCGGTGCTCGACGCGAGCGAGCGCAAGCGCGTGACCTTCAACGAACTGTGGAGCGGCCAGTACGCCGGCGCCGAGGCCGCGTCCAACCGCTACAACGCGCGCCTGATCGTGATCGGCCGCGTCGGCCGCGAGGGCGGCGAGTGGATCGGCCGGTGGACGCTGCTGACCGGCAACGGCGCGAGCGAGGACTGGCTCAGCAACGGTCCGACGCTCGACACCGCCATCGCCGCCGGCATCCACGACCTCACCGACCGACAGGCGCAGCGCTTCGCGGTGCAGACCGGCTCGGCGCGCGAGTTGCAGCTGCGCGTGGCCGGCGTCGAGTCCCTGAACGATTACGGCCGCGCGCTGAACTACCTGCGCGGGCTCGGCCCGGTGCGCAGCGCGCAGGTCCAGACCGTGGAGCCCGGCACGCTGACGCTGCGGCTGCGCGTCGAGGGCGACCCGGAGACGCTGACGCGAGTGATCGCCGCGGGTCGCGTGCTGCGGGCGCGCGAGGGCGGCGTGAACCGCGTCGAGCTGTCGTATGACCTGGTCCATTAAGCTCGCGCTCGCGGCCACCGCCGCGCTGCTGGTCCTGCTCTATCTCCTGGGGCCGGTGCTGATGCCGTTTGCCGTATCGGCCGGGATGGCCTACGTCGCCGACCCGCTGGTGGACCGTCTGCAACTGCGCATGTCGCGCACGCTGGCCGTGGTGCTGGTGTTCGTCGTGATGAGCGCGATCCTGCTGCCGGTGCTGATCCTGCTGCTGCCGCTGCTGGTGGACCAGGTGCGCGCGTTCGTCGCGCACGTGCCCGACTATCTCGAGTGGATCCAGGACAAGGGCCTGCCCGCGCTCGGCATCGTGCTGCCGTCGGAGCTTCGGCTCGACTACGACAACGTCAAGCGCGTCGTGACCGAGAACCTGCCGCAGGCCGGCGGCGTCGCGCGCGACCTGCTCGGCACGCTGTCGCGCTCGGGCGGAGCCTTGCTCGCCTTCATCGCCAACCTGCTGCTGATCCCGGTGGTGACCTTCTACCTGCTGCGCGACTGGGATCATCTCGTCGCGTGGATCGACCATGCGCTCCCGGCGCGCTATCGCGAAACCGTGCGCGCGCTGGCGCGCGAGTCGGACGCGGTGCCGTCCGGCTTCCTGCGCGGCCAGCTGCTGGTGATGCTCGCGCTGGCGGTGCTGTACAGCGTCGGGCTGTGGATGGTCGGAGTGAACCTCGCGCTGCTGATCGGCATCAGCGCCGGCCTGGTCAGCTTCGTGCCCTATCTCGGCTTCATCGCCGGGCTGGTGGCGGCCAGCGTCGCGGTGCTGTTCCAGATGGACGGACTGTTGCCGCTGGTCGGCGTGCTGGTGGTCTTCGGCATCGGCCAGGTGATCGAGAGCATGGCGCTCACGCCGATGCTGGTGGGCGATCGCATCGGCCTGCATCCGGTGGCGGTGATCTTCGCCGTGATGGCCGGCGGCCAGCTGTTCGGCTTCACCGGTGTGCTGCTGGCGCTGCCGGCAGCCGCGGTGCTCGCCGTGCTGTTGCGCCACGCGCTGGCGCGCTGGCGCGAGAGCGACCTCTACGGCCAGCCGTGAAGGGCCTGCAGCTACCGCTGGGCGTTCAGCTCCCCGACACCGCCAGCTTCGAGACCTACTACGCCGGACCCAACGCCGAGGCCGTCGCCGCGCTGCGCGCCGCGGCGGGCGACACCGCTGCACCGCTGATGCTGCTGTTCGGCCCGGCCGGCACCGGCAAGTCGCACCTGCTGCAGGCGCTGACGCGCGCCGCGGCCCGCACACTGGCCTGCGCCTATGCGCCGCTGCGTGAGCTCAACGCCGACGGCGCCGGCGCCGCCGATACGCTCGACGGGCTCGAGCGCGCGCAACTGGTCTGCCTCGACGACGTCGATGCCGTGCTGGAACACGCCGACTGGCCGCTGGCGCTGTTGCGCCTGCTCGACGCGCTGCGCGCCAATGGCGGCCGCGCGGTGATCTCGGCGCCGAGCGCGCCCGAGCGTCTCGCGCTGACGTTGCCCGACCTGCGCACGCGCCTCGCGGCGGCCGCGGTCTACGGCCTGAAGCCCTTGTCGGACCGTGATCGCACCGGCCTGCTGCTCGAGCGAGCCCGCGGGCGCGGGCTCGAGCTGCCGGAGGACGCGGCGCGCCACCTGTTGTCGCGCCTGCCGCGCGACGCCGGCAGCCTGGTCGATGCGATCGACCGCCTCGACCGCGCGCTTCTCTCCGCCCAGCGCAAGCTGACGCTCTCGTTCGTCCAGCAGTGGCTGAAGGACGAGCCCGCCGCCTAGGGCGCCCGCGAGGCCTCCACCGAGCGAGCCCGTACGTAGAGCAACAAGAGGCAGAACTCGAGCGCCCCGACGACCGCGAGTGCGAGAGCCACCGGGCGACGGTCCGCGTGCGTCGAGGCTTCCATCAGGAATGCGCCGACGTAGAACACCACGAGCATGCTGCACCAGGCGTAGGTGTACGGACGGCCGAGCCACAGGCCGCGCGCGGGCGCCAGCAGCGGCAGCGCCAGCAGCGCGCCGGTGAGGCCGGCCACCACCGGCAGCGCCACCAGCAGGATCGCGTGCGCGACCAGCGTCACAGCGCGCAGGCGCGCGCTGAGCAGGGGGACAGCGGTCATGGCAGCATTGTTGCCCATGTTCGACCTCGACGCGTTGCTGCTCTTCATCGCCGCCGGGCTGGTGCTGAACTTCACGCCGGGCCCGGACCTGCTCTACATCACCGCGCGCAGCCTCGGCCAGGGCTGGCGCGCCGGCGCAGCCTCGGCATTCGGCATCGCGGCGGGCTGTCTCGTCCACGCGGCGGCCGCGGCGCTGGGCATCAGCGTGCTGCTGAGCGCATCGCCGGTGGCGTACGACGTGCTGCGCCTGGCTGGCGCGGCCTACCTGATCTGGCTCGGCGGGCAGACCCTGCGGCAGCGCACGGTGCCGGTCGACGTCGCCGCGCTGCCGCCCGATTCGCTGCGCAAGGTGTTCTGGCAGGGCTTCGTCACCAACGTGCTGAATCCGAAAGTCGCGCTGTTCTTCCTCGCCTTCCTGCCGCAGTTCGCCGACCCCGCGCGCGGGGCGTTCGCGCTGCAGGTGCTGGCGCTCGGCCTGATCTTCATCGCCAATGGGTTGTGGGTCTGCCTGCTGGTGGCGCGCTCGGCGGCGGCGATGGCCGAGTGGGCGCGCCAACGTGCCGGCGCGTTGGGCTGGATCCAGCGCGGCAGCGGCGCGCTGCTGGTCGGGCTGGGGCTGCACCTCGCGCTCGACCGGGCGCGCTGACGTTCAACGGAGAACCGCATGAGCTCGAACGAAGAGACGATTCGCCGCTTCTACTCGGCGTTCCAGCAGCGCGACGCCGCCACGATGGCCGCGTGCTATGCGCCCGACGTGCAGTTCTCCGACCCGGTGTTCACCGACCTGCGCGGCGAACGCGCCGGCGCCATGTGGAAGATGCTGTGCGAGCGGGGCAAGGACCTGAAGATCGAGTTCCGCGACGTGCGCGCCGACGCCACCACGGGCTCGGCGCACTGGGAAGCCTGGTACACCTTCAGCGCGAGCGGCCGCAAGGTGCACAACATCATCGATGCCACGTTCGAGTTCCGCGACGGCAAGATCGTCCGGCACACCGATCGCTTCGATTTGCACCGCTGGGCCGGGCTGGCGCTCGGGCTGCCGGGCAAGCTGCTCGGCTGGAGCCCCTTGTTGCAGAACAAGGTGCGCGCGATGGCTGCGAAGGGTTTGGAGGATTACCTCAGAAGCGCACCAGCGCGCTGACCGTGCCCTGCCAGCGGTCGTACCCCGTGCCGCCGTCGGTTTCCGAGTCGGCGCGCCGCAGTTGCCCGTCGATCGCGAGCCGGGCCGACAGCGGCACGTTGACGCCGACGGTGACGAGGTGCGTCGTGGCGTCGACCCGATAGGCGAAGAGTCCGTCGAAGGCGTCGTCGGGATCGGCCGCCGAGGAGCCTCCACCGCCGCCCGGGAGGTGCGAGCTCTTCGGCGGCACGCTGCCCGTGGAAACGATGTCGCCGTCGTGGAACTGGTATCCCGCGTACAGCGTCAGTGCCGGCAGCACGCGCCAGTCGATATCAATGCCCGCCGACCACGAGGACATGTCGAAGACATAGCTGTCCCCGGAGCGCTCGACGCCCGCGACGCCGAGACGCGCGCTGACGGCGGTCGTGATGGGCCCGACCAGAAACACGCCGGCCCGGTACTCGGAGCCGTCGCGCATGCGGCTGTCGAACTCCCACACCGCGGCGGAGATCCAGCCCGCCAGCGTCGGGGCGTAAAAGCCGCCGCCCGGACGGTGCGACACGCGGGCCATGGCCGTGAATTTGCCGTTCGACAGCCCGTCGGCTTTGTCGTAGCCCTCGCCGCGCAGCGACCCGCGCAGCAGCAGGGCCGTGAACAGCGTCGGCCGCCAGTGGAAATCCAGGTTAAGCGCGCCGGAGAGTATGGTGTCGTCGCGCACGTCGGCTTCGAGCGCGGCATTGCCGACGTTGTCGTCGTAGCCGACGCCGAGATCGCCGCTCCACGAAAAACCCATGTGGTGGTCGGCGCGCGCGGGGGCGACGGCCAGGCACGCGACCAGGCCCAACCACCGGAAATCCCGATTCGATCGTCTGCGCATGCTGGCTCCACTCGCCACCCGCCCGGAAGTAAGATAGCGCATCGGGGGCAGCCTGCCGCAGGGACCATGAAGACCGAACGCCTGATCGCGTCACGCCGCGCATTCCTGATTCGAGCCCTGTCGGCCGGCTGGCTGGCGGGCGGCACCGGCTGGAGCGCTTCGGCCCTCGCCTCGCTGTTCGGCAAGCTGCCGGGCAAGCTGCCGGCCGGGCGCTCGATCTTCGAGATAAAGGGCGAGGTCTTGGTCAACGGCAACCCGGCGACCGAGCGCACGGTGATTGCGCCGTCCGACAAGGTCTCGACCGGCCCGAACAGCTACGTCATCGCCGCGGTCGGCGGCAACTCGTTCATCCTGCGCGACCGCTCGACGCTGGATCTCGGCGGCAGCAACCCGCTCAAGCAGGTCATGCGCCTCGTCACCGGCAAGTTCCTCGGCGTCTTCGGCAAGCTCTCGGGCAAGCAGTCG
>JBOICR010000224.1:0-5737 GCA_050740195.1 Nevskiaceae bacterium
GGTCATTGGTCTGCCGAGCGTAAGTAAAAGCGCAGCGAGACGGAGCCCTGAGCGAAGCGAAGGGTGCCGCGCGTGGCGAGCCGAGACCTGGCGAGGCGAGCAGCGCGGCATCGAGCGAGCCATGGAGCTTGGCAGGCCAATGACCGAAGCGGTGCCCACTTAGCGCAAGGACTCTGCGTCGAACCGCGTCGCGCAAAGAAAGGTGCCCTGCTCGTCCAGCAACACGGGGATCTTCAGACCATAGCGCTCGCGCCACTCCGCCAGATCGTCGACGCAGGCTTCGCGCAGTTCGAAGCGCCCCGGGAATGCCTGCTCGAGCTCGTCGCGGAATTCCTCGCAGAGATGGCAGCCCGGGCGGCCCAGCAGCAGCAGAACCGGCTTAGTCAGCCTCGTCACGCTTGGGCACGTCGAGCGCCAGGAACGTCGGCTGGCCGCGGCGCTGCACCAGCACCGGCACGGAGCCCCCGGGCGTGAGCCGGCCGACCACTTCGGCGAACCTATCGGGCCCGTCGATCTCGTCGCCGCCGACGGTCAAGAGGATGTCGCCCGGCAGCAGGCCGGACTCGCGGCCGGCGCCCTCGTTCACTTCCTGCACGAACGCTCCGCCCGAGACAATCTGCGCGCGCTGGCGCTCCTCGGGCGTCAGCTTGCGCACCACGATGCCGAGGATGCCGCGCGTCGAGCGCGGCGGCGCGGCGTCGGCGGTGCCGCCGCCGGGCTGCTCGGCCTGCAGCGTGCCGACCACGACCTTGATCGTGACCGCCTTGCCGTCGCGCAGCACCTTCAGCGATACCGTCGTACCGGGGTCGGTGGCGCCGACCATCGGCGGCAGAGCGCTCGACAGCGGCAGCTCCTGTCCTTCGAAATCGAGAATGACGTCGCCGACGCGCAGGCCGGCCTGCTCGCCGGGGCCGCCGGGGACGACCTGCGCCACCAGCGCGCCCTCGGGGCGCTCGAGGCCGAACGACTTGGCGAGGTCGCGCGTGATTTCCTGCACGACGACGCCGAGCCAGCCGCGGCGCACCTCGCCGTACTCCTTGAGCTGCTGTGCGACCTTCGCGGCGACGTCGATCGGGATCGCGAACGACACTCCCATGTATCCGCCGGTCTGGCTGAAAATCTGCGAGTTCACCCCGACCACTTCGCCGTGGACGTTGAACAGCGGGCCGCCGGAGTTGCCGGGATTGATCGCGACGTCGGTCTGCAGGAACGGCACGTAGTTCTCGTTCGGCAGCGCGCGGCCCTTGGCCGACACGATGCCGGCGGTGACGGAGTAGTCGAAGCCGAACGGCGAGCCGATCGCCAGGACCCACTCGCCGACGCGCAGCTTGCGGGCGTCGCCGATCTTCACCGCCGGCAGCCCGGTCGCGTCGATCTTCAGCAGCGCGAGGTCGCTGCGCTCGTCGGTGCCGACCAGCTTGGCGTTGAACTGGCGCCGGTCCGACAGCTTGACGATGACTTCCTGCGCGTCGCGCACGACGTGGCGGTTGGTCAGCACATAGCCGTCGGCCCACAGGATGAAGCCGGAGCCGAGCGATTGTGGCTGCGGCGGCGGAGTTTCTTCGGTCGCCTGCTCGTCGCGGTCGCCGAAAAACTTGCGGAAGAACTCGTCGAACGGGTTGTCCTCGTCGCCGGCGGCGGCGGTCTCGCCCGGCGCGGACACGGTGCTGATGTTGACCACCGCCGGGCTGGCCTTCTCGACCAGGTCGGCGAAATCGGGAAGCGAGGCGGATTGCGGCTGGCAGGCTGCCAGCAGGCCCAGGAGGACGGCGACGGACCCTCTTCGCGCCGGTGCGGCCGGGAGATTCACAGGCTTGGTTCCAGCGGGTTGCGAGCGAGCGCCACCCGGTTCGTGATCGGGCGGGAATTATGCGGGGAAAACGGCTAGCTCGTCAGTTTCTACGGCTCGGGAGTTGGCGCCGGCGGCGCCGACTCCGGCTCGGCGCCAGGCTCGGCGGCTGGCGCTGCGAGCCCGTCACCGATCATTCGCACGGTGCCGGGAGGTACCTCGCCCATCACGGTGATGTGGAAGGCGCCGACCCGGCGCCCGTACGCGTTCATCGCGCCCATGTTCGACAGGCCGCGGAAGGCCTTGTTGGACATGGTGCGCACACCGAACACCGACACGGCCGAGACGCCGTCCGACAGCAGCACGTGCTCGATCACGCCATTGCCGTCGGGCGACGGCACCAGGCTGCGCCGCACGACCCGGAACCCGGGCGGCAGCGCCGCCACGCGCCAGGTCTCGGGCGGTTCGGCGGCAGCGACCGGAGTCGCCGGCGGCGCGACGGCGACCGGAGCCGCCACGATCCGCGCGCCCGGCGGCGGCGTGAACGCCACATCCGGGATTCGCTCGGGAAACGCGATCTCGGTGAACATCAGCTGCTCGACGGTGCGGCCCATCCGGTCCAGCAGCGTCACGCGCAGCGGCACCGCGGTTTCGCTATCGCCGCAGATCTCGTAGCCGTACCGGAACTCGTCGCGCGGCGCCATGATCACGCCGCGGCAGGTCCGGCCGGCGACGCGGGCGACCCCGAGGTCGCGGGTCTCGTAATGCATCGCGGCCTGCGCCAGCGCGTCGCGCGATAGCATCGGGAACAGGCTTTGCGCGGCCGCCGACTGCACCGGCTCGTCGCCGACCACGGCGGCCACCCGGTCGTCCTCGCGCAGGATGTCGCGCGGCCGTCCGGTCAGCGAGGTCAGGCGCTCGTGGACGTGGCCCTGTTGCTGGCGGTGCACCAGCCGCATGACCTCCATCCGCTGGCCGGCGCGGTAGATCACGACGCCCTGGTAGTTGGACTGGCGCGCGGCGTCGCTGATCTGCAACAGCCAGCTCGCGGCGTCGTCCGCGAAGGCCGGCGCCGGGCCCAGCAGCAGGGCGGCGGCGCAGAGCAGCGTCGGCCGGCGCATCAGCGCTTGAGTTCGGTGGTCTGCGCCGTCGCGGGCTTCGCGTCGGTGTAGGCGGCGTAGCGGGCGTAGCCCAATGTCGAGCTGACCTGGCCACGCGACTGGCTGTAGGCGATCAGGTAATTGCGCAACTGGCGGGCGTCTTCGTCGTCGAGGTCGGCGTAGCCGGTCTCCGTGGCCGTCGCCTCCTGCCGCGCCGTCAGGGTGCCGGCTTGAATCGAGGGCCGCGCCTCGGGCATTCCGGCCGGGTTCGGGCGGACCGCCAGCACGGTGATCGCTCCGACGGCCGCGGCGGCCGCCAGGCTGGTGGCCATCCGCCACGGCAGGCGGCGGATGCGGTCACCCAGGGCGACTACGACCGGGGGTTCCTCGGTGTGCAGCGCAGCAAGGACGCGACCGGCAAGGTCGAGGTCCGCGGAGCGGACCCGGGTACCCATGCGACTGTCGCGAGCCAGGCACAGCCGGCTGAATTGCCGGCGCAGCTCCGGGTCGCGCTCGAGTTCGCCCAGCAGGCGATCCAGCTCCGACGGGCTGCACTCGCCGTCGAGCAATGCCGAAAGTGACTCGTTCATGCCGCCGCCTCCTGGGACCCCGAGGTTCCCAGCACGCACCATGCCCTGCAGCTTAAACCGTCGCGGGTCCGAAAAGTTCCCCCAAAAATTTCCATGTCCCCTGTCCTCCTACTTAAGAAGCGGCTGCAGGACTTCGTCGATCGCGGCCCGGGCCCGGAAGATGCGCGACCGGACGGTGCCGATCGGGCAATTCATGGCCTCGGCGATCTCCTCGTACGACAAACCCTCCAGCTCGCGCAGCGTGATGGCCTGCCGCAGGTCCGCCGGCAGCCGCTGGATCGCTTCGGTGACCTTTTCGCGGATTTCGCCCGACAGCGTCAAGGCCTCGGGCGTGTCCCCGTCGCTCATCTGGCGGGTGTGCCCGTACAGTTCGGCATCGGCGACGTCGATGTCCTGCGCCGCCGGGCGCCGCTTGCGGGCGACCAGGAAGTTCTTCGAAGTGTTGATCGCGATGCGGTACAGCCAGGTGTAGAACGCCGACTGGCCGCGGAAGCTGCGCAGTGCGCGGTAGGCCTTGATGAAGGCCTCCTGCGCGACGTCGGGGCCGTCGGCCTCGCCGACCAGGCGCTCGACCAGCTGCACGATCCTGTGCTGGTACTTGCGCACCAGCAGGTCGAACGCGCGGCGATCGCCGTTCTGCGCGCGCGCGACGAGTTGCTCGTCGAGTATTTCCTCGGCCATGTCTTGGGATTGGGTGTGGGCAAGCAGCTACACTGCGGTCTCTCGGCGCGCAGTGTACTAAGAAGTCGACAGCGGCGAGACGGTTTTCCCACGTTTTTTCGGGGCGATGGCGACGAGCGACGTTCTGATTCTCGGCAGCGGGGCGGCGGGCCTGTCCTGCGCGCTGCGCCTCGCCCAGCACGGCCACGCCGTCACGGTCGTGTCGAAAGGCACGCTGTCGGGCGGCAGCACGCTGTGGGCACAGGGCGGCATCTCGGCGGTGCTCGACGAGAACGACTCGCTCGAGGCGCACGTGCGCGACACGCTGACCGCCGGCGCCGGGTTGTGCGACGAGCACGCCGTGCGCTTCACCGTCAGCCGCGGCCCGGCCTGCATCCGCTGGCTGATCGAGCACGGCGTGAAGTTCACGCGCGACGAGGAGGCGGCCGGCAGCGAGCGCCTGCACCTGACCCGCGAGGGCGGCCACAGCCATCGGCGCGTCGTGCACGCCGCCGACGCGACCGGCCACGCGGTCGAGACCACGCTGGCGTCGCTGGCCGCGGCCCACCCGCGCATCCGCGTGCGTGAGCACTGCGCCGCGGTGGACCTGATCCTCGATGGCGCGCGCCGGCAGGTGCAGGGCGCCTACGTGCTCGAGCGTGGCCGCGTCGAGGCCGTCGGCGCCAACGCGGTCGTGCTGGCCACCGGCGGCGCCAACATGGCCTACCTGTATTCGAGCAACCCCAATGGCGCGTCCGGCGACGGCATCGCCATGGCCTGGCGCGCGGGATGCCGCATTTCCAACATGGAATTCATGCAATTCCACCCGACGATCCTGTTCCACAAGGATTCACGGACCTTCCTGATCACCGAGGCGCTGCGCGGCGAAGGCGCGTTGCTGAAGCTGCCCGACGGCCGCGGCGGCGGCGGCGAACGCTTCATGCCGCGCTTCGACGCGCGCGCCGAGCTGGCGCCACGCGACGTGGTGGCGCGCGCGATCGACCACGAGATGAAGCGGCTTGGCCTGGATTTCGTCTACCTCGACATCACCCACAAGCCGGCCGCGTTCGTGCGCCAGCACTTTCCGTCGATCCACGCCCGCTGCCTCAAGCTCGGCCTCGACATCACCCAATCGCCGATCCCGGTGGTGCCGGCGGCGCACTACACCTGCGGCGGCGTGGTGACCGACCTGCGCGGACGCACCGACGTCGGCGGCCTTTACGCGATCGGCGAAGTCGCCTGCACCGGCCTGCATGGCGCCAATCGCATGGCCAGCAACTCGCTGCTCGAGTGCCTGGTGTTCGCCGAGGCCGCGGCCGAGGACCTGCACGCAACGACCGGCGCGGGCGGCGGGGCCGGGCCGCTGCGGCCGTGGGACGAGTCGCGCGTCACCGATTCGGACGAGGACATCGTCGTGTCGCACAACTGGCAGGAGGTGCGCCGCACGATGTGGGACTACGTCGGCATCGTACGCACCGACAAGCGCCTGCAGCGCGCCGCGCACCGCGTCGCGCTGCTGGAGCGCGAGATCACGGAGTACTACGGCAACTACAAGGTCAGCGGCGACCTGATCGAGCTGCGCAACCTGGTCGTCGTCG
>JBOICR010000225.1:0-3853 GCA_050740195.1 Nevskiaceae bacterium
CTGGACCTGCGCACCGTCCAGGGGTTCTCGAGCCACCCGAGCGTGCTGCGCCGGGCCGGCGCCGACGACGCCGACATGATCATCGCCGTCACCGAAAGCGACGAGACCAACATGCTGGCCTGCGAGATCGCCAGTACCCTGTTCCACACGCCGACCAAGATCGCGCGCGTGCGCTCCGCCGAATACCTCAAGGAAGGGGCGCTGTTCGAATCCGGCGCGCTGCCGGTCGACATGCACATTTCGCCGGAACAACTCGTCACCGATTACATCCGCCGGCTGATCCAGTACCCGGGCGCGCTGCAGGTGGTGGACTTCGCCGACGGCAAGGTGCGCATGGTCGGCGTCAAGGCGTTCTACGGCGGCCCGCTGGTGGGCCGCCAGCTCAAGGAACTGCCCACGCACCTGCCCGAGCACGTCGACGCCCGCGTGGCCGCGATCTATCGCCGCGGCCGGCCGATGATCCCTGAAGGCGAGACCGTGATCGAGGCCGAGGATGAGGTGTTCTTCGTCGCCGCCAAGAACCACATCCCGAAAATCATGGCCGAGCTGCGCCGGGCCGACAAGCCGCTCAAGCGCGTGATGCTCGCCGGCGGCGGCAACATCGGCTGGCGCCTGGCCGAGGCGCTCGAAGACACGCATCAGGTCAAGATCATCGAGAAGAACCGCGAGCGCGCGAAATTCCTGTCCGAGCATCTCGAGAAGGCCGTCGTGCTGGTCGGCGACAGCGCCAACGAGGACCTGCTGAGCGAGGAGAACATCGAGGATTGCGACGTGTTTTGCGCGGTCACCAACGACGATGAAGCCAACATCCTGTCGGCGATGCTGGCCAAGCGCCTCGGCGCCGGCAAGGTAATGGCGCTGATCAACCGCGTCGCCTACGTGGACCTCGTCGAGGAAGGCGGCTCGATCGATGTCGCGATCTCGCCGCAGCAGTCCACGGTGTCGGCGCTGCTGGCGCATGTGCGTCGCGGCGACGTGGTGAAGGTCCATAGCCTGCGCCGCGGCGCGGCCGAGGCAATCGAGGCAATCGCGCACGGCGACCGCGCCGGCTCGCGCGTGGTCGGCCGGCGGCTCGACGAGATCGCGCTGCCGGCGGGCACCACCATCGGCGCCATTGTCCGCGGCGACGAGGTGCTGATCGCGCACCACGACACGGTGATCGAAGCCGAGGACCACGTGATCATGTTCATCGTGAACAAGAAGAACACCAAGGCGGTCGAGAAGTTGTTCCAGGTCGGCGTCGGCTTCGTCTAGAGCCCATCCGTGGCCCTGACCTATTCGAACGGCCTGCCGCACCTGACCACGCGGGTCCACCGGTTCGCAGCGGTGCAGCAGGTGCTCGGCACGCTGCTGATGGTGTTCTCGCTGACCATGCTGCCGCCGGTCGCGGTCAGCTGGTGGTACGACGATGGCGCAGCCCGCGCGTTCCTGACCGCGCTGTGGATCACGCTCGCGTCGGGCGCGCTGCTGTGGTGGCCGGTGCGCCGCCAGCAACCCGAGCTGAAAGTGCGCGACGGCTTCCTCGTCACGGTGGTGCTGTGGACCGTGCTGTCGCTGTACGGCGCAATCCCGTTCCACGTCACCAACGCCGGCTGGCACAACTTCATCGAGGCCCTGTTCGAGTCGGTCTCCGGCCTGACCACCACCGGCGCGACGATGATTTCCGCGGGGCTCGACAGCATGCCCCGCTCGCTGCTGTATTACCGCGCGCAGCTGCACTGGCTCGGCGGCATGGGCATCATCGTGCTGGCGGTCGCGGTGCTGCCGATGCTCGGCATCGGCGGCATGCAGTTGTACCGGGCCGAGACGCCGGGCCCGATGAAGGAATCCAAGCTCACTCCGCGCATCACCGAGACCGCGCGCGCGCTGTGGATCGTCTACGTGCTGCTCACCGCGGTGTGCTTCGTCACCTACTGGCTGCTGGGCATGTCGCCGTTCAACGCGATCTGCTACGCCTTCTCGACCATCGCCACCGGCGGTTTCGCGCCGCACGACGCCAGCATCGGCTTCTTCCGGAACCCGACGCTCGAGTGGTTCGTGATGGTGTTCATGGCCGTGTCGTCGATCAACTTCGCCGTACACTTCATCGCCTGGCGCGAGCGCAGCCCCTGGGTGTACTTCCGCGACCCCGAGGTGCGGGCCTTCGCCGCCACCGTCACCCTGTTCTGCCTGCTGGCGATGGCGCCACTGTTCCTGAAGGGCACGTTCCCGGATGCCTGGACCACCGTGCGCACCGCCATGTTCCACGTCGTCTCGTACGGCACGACGACCGGTTTCGCCACGACCGATCCGTCGAAATGGCCGCTGTACGCGCCGATGCTGCTGCTGCTGTGCGGCTTCATGGTCGGCTGCGCCGGCTCGACCGCCGGCGGCGTCAAGGTGGTGCGGCTGCTGCTGTTCGTCAAGCAGGCGCAGCGCGAAATGCGCCGCCTGATCCATCCGAACGCGGAAGTGCCGATCAAGCTCGAAGGCCGCGTGGTGCCGGACGAAATCGTCTACGCCGTGGGCGGGTTCTTCTCGGTGTACATCGGCTTCACCATCGTGCTGAGCTTCGTGATGATGACCACGGGGCTCGACCCCACCACGGCGTTCTCCGCCGTGGCCGCCACCATCAACAACATGGGCCCGGGGCTCAACCAGCTGAACGGTTCGATGGGCTCGGTCACGGATTTCGGCAAGTGCGTGCTGATCTTCACCATGCTGCTGGGCCGGCTCGAGATCTTCACCCTGCTCATTGTTTTTACGCCCGGATTCTGGCGGCGCTGAGCGAGGTGCCGCGCCTGCGGCGCGGCCAGACTACAGATCGAAAGTCTTCTTCACGCCGATGACCGCTTTCGGTTCGTCATCGCCGCTGGGCAGCGTGCCGAAACCCTGGCCGGCCTTCAGCGTCGTGTCGTAGAGACCGAACGAGAAGCTCAGGCCGCCCTCGAGCGTCTTGGTCAGCGCGACGCTGTAGTCGGCATAGCTGTCGCCCCAGGCCACCTCCACGCCAGCGCCGCTGCTATGGCCGATCTGCACGCCGAGGTTCAACGTCGGCGAGATCGCAAACGTGCCGAGCGCGTTCACATAGAGGCCGTCGTTGCCCTCGCCGGCGAGATTTGCGGCGGCCTCGTTGGCGTCGCCAAAGAAATTCGTCGCGTAGTACAACTGCAACGTGAACCCGCCGAGGCCGGCCTTGGCGTAGACCTCCGGATAGTCGTAATCGAGGCCGAGGTCCTCCTCGTCCTCCGTGTAGAAGTAGTAAACGGCGCCCACATCCAAAGTCGCCGAGCCGATCCGGCCGGCCCAGCCGCCATAGAAATCGATCTCCGTGGCGCCGGCGGCGGCCGGACCGCCGGTGTTCGAGGCCCACGTGCCGGCGTACCCGCCGCGTTCGCCGGTCCAGTCGATGCCGCCTTGTAGGGCCGTGCCGCCGGACCCTTCGATGCCGCGCAGCATGTACTCGCTGACGGCGCCGATATTGGCCGTGGTGCCGCCGAACGAGGCCCCGCTCCAGGACAACGCGAGCAGAAGGGCGACGCGTTTCATCCCGATACTATAGGCTCCCATGCTGCCCCTGCTCCGGTTGTCCGGACTCATCGATGCGCTCACCGAGCGGGTCGGCAAGGCGGCCTCCTGGCTGATCCTGCTGGCCGCGCTGATCAGCGCCGGCAACGCGGTGGCGCGCTACGCGTTCAACGCCAGCTCCAACGCCTGGCTCGAGATCCAGTGGTACCTGTTCGCGGCGGTGTTCCTGCTGTGCGCGGGTTATGCGCTCAAACACAACCAGCACGTGCGGGTAGACGTGCTGGGCAGTCGCCTGTCGCGCCGCACGCAAGCCTGGATCGAAATCTTCGGCACGCTGTTCTTCCTG
>JBOICR010000226.1:0-2028 GCA_050740195.1 Nevskiaceae bacterium
CACGTAAACCCCTTCGCTGGGCCGGGTGTCCTTCTCGACGTAGCCGAAGCGCAAGCCGGAAGCGGCGAGGTCGAGCAGGCGCAGGCCATCGAATTCCGTGTCGCGCGCGGCCTGGCTGTCGCTGGCAGTCTGCGCGAGGGCCGTCGGCGCGGCCAGCACCAGCGCGAGGGCGAGCAGCCCGGTCGCGCGGCGCGCGTTCACTTGACCGGCAACGGCGCGCCGGCGCCGTCCTCGACCTCGGGCTGCAACCGGCGGGCGATCAGCGCGTAGACCACCGGGATCACGAACAGCGTGAACAGCGTGCCGACCAGCAGTCCGCCGACGATCACCGCACCGATCTGCCGGCGGCTCTCGGCGCCGGCGCCGTCGGCCATGGCCAGCGGCAGCGCGCCCAGCACCATCGCGCCGGTGGTCATCAGGATCGGCCGCAGGCGCATCGTCGCCGCTTCGACCACGGCGTCATATTTGTCGCGCCCGGCGAGCTGCAGCTGGTTGCCGAACTCCACGATCAGGATGCCGTGCTTGGTGATCAGCCCGATCAGCGTGATGATGCCGATGCGACTGTAGATGTTCCAGGTGCCGCTGATGTCCGACAGCGGCGGGCTCATGAGCTTGAGCGCCAGGAACGCGCCCGCCATCGCGAACGGCACCGTCAGCATGATGATGAACGGCGAGACGAAGCTCTCGAACTGCGCTGCCAGCACCAGGTAGATGAAGATCAGCGCCAGCGCGAAGGTCACGGCGAGCTCCTGGCTGGAACGCTTGAAGTCGCGCGACTGGCCGGTGTAGTCGATCGTCGCCTCCGGCAGCTCCTCGTGCACGACCTGTTCGACCTGGGTCAGCGCCTCGCCGAGCGAAACGCCCGGCGCCAGGTTGGCGGTCAGGCTGGCGGCGCGCAGCTGGTTGAAGTGATTCAGCTCGCGCGGCGCGACGGTCTCGTGCATCGAGATGACGTTGGCCAGGCCGATCATGCGGCCGGAGTCGCCGCGCACGTAGATGCGGTTGAGGTCGGCCGGACGCGTGCGGTCGATGCCCTGCAGCTGCACCAGCACGTCGTACTGCTCGCCTTCGCGCTTGAAGCGCGTGACCTGGCGGCCGCCGAGCAGGGTCTCGAGTGCGTGGCCGACCTGCGCCGGGCTGACGCCCATCGCCGCGGCCTTGTCGCGGTCGAGCTCGACGCGCAGCTGCGGCTTGTTCAGCTTGAGGTCGGTTTCGGCGTTGGCGACGGCGGGCAGCTTGCCGATGCGCGCCAGCACGCGATCCATCATCCCGGAGAGCTCGCCGTAGGTCGCGTTGGTCAGCACCACCAGCGACACCGGCTTGCCGAAGAAGCCGCCACTGCCGAGCGAGGGCGGCGTGATCGGGAACGCCAGGACGCCTGGCGCGCCGGCGAACATCATCGGGCCGATGCTCTTGGTGATCTCGAAGATCGAGCGCTCGCGCTCCTCCCATTCCTTGACGCGCACGAACGAAATGCCGTTGGCCACGGTCGGGAAGCCGACGACCATGAAGTACCGGCTCAGCTCGGGGATGGACGACTGGTAGATGCCCTCGAGGCGCCGCGCATAGCCGTCGGTGAACTGCAGCGTGGCGCCCTCGGGCGCGATGAACACGCCGAGGAAGATCCCGCGATCCTCGACCGGCGACAACTCGGACTTGAGCTGCTGGAACAGCACCCCGCCGCCGATGGCGACCCCCACGCCGATCGCGACGACCACCGCCTTGCCGCGGGCCAGCACGAACGCCAGCAGGCGCCGGTAGCCCTGGGTCATCCCGTTGATGAAGCGCTCGATCAGGTTATAGGCGGCGCCGTGGCGCGCCTCGTGGCGCAGCAGCACCGAGCACATCATCGGCGACAGCGTCAGCGCGACGAAGCCGGACACCAGCACCGCGCCCGCCAGCGTCCAGGCGAACTCCTTGAACAGCTTGCCGGTGACGTCCTGCTGGAAGCCGACCGGTGCGTACACCGCGGCCAGCGTCAGCGTCATGGCGATGATGGCAAAGCCGATTTCGCGCGCACCCTTCAGC
>JBOICR010000227.1:0-22140 GCA_050740195.1 Nevskiaceae bacterium
AGCAGCGCGCGGACCGGGATGGCGCGGGCTTTAGCGCCCCAGTCGACGTAGGGCGCGCGGCGCAGCGAATCGGCCAGCCGCGCCAGGGGGTCGGCGTCGAGCGGCAGCAGATGCATGCCGCCGAACGGGAGCTCCGTCGCCGAGGGTTCGACCGGTTCGCCCGCCGGCGTGAGCCGCGTGAGCCGGTAGGAGGGCACGCGAAACAGGCGCACGGCCTCGGGCACGCCCTTGAGCAACTGCTCGCCGATGTGCTCCGCCGGCACTTCGGCCTTGTTCATCGACAGGTACGTCACGCCGGTGAGGTAGATCTGGCCGGCCGGCGTCAGCTCCTCGACGCGCGCTGCGATGTTGACGGCCTCGCCGAACACGTCGTCCGGCTCGAGGCGCACTTCGCCGACGTTCAGGGCGACGCGGACCTGGATCGGGTCGGGGGAGCCGCGTGCAGCGTTGTAGGCGGCAACCGCATCCTGCATGGCCATGCCGCAGCGCACGCCGTCGGTCGGCGAGCGGAACGTGACCAGCAGCGCATCGCCGATGGACTTCACGTGGCGGCCGCCGAAGCGCGCGATCAGCGGCACCAGCATGCCGGCGAAATCGCGCAGCATGACTTTGTTCTGGTGGCGCGACTGGCGAGCGGTGCGCTCGGAGAACCCCGCCATGTCGACGAACATGATCGCCAGGTTTTCGATTCTTGCCATGCGGCTCCGACCCCCCAGCCAAACAGTGTAGCCCCGGTCAGCCCCTCTGGCGGATCAGCCGGCCCTTCTCGCGCTGCCACTCGCGGGCCTTGATACCGGCGCGCTTGTCGTGCTGTTTCTTGCCCTTGGCCAGCCCGACTTCTACCTTCGCGCGCCCCCGCGTCCAGTGCAGGTCGAGCGGCACCAGGGTGTAGCCCAGGCGCTGCACCTTGCCGATCAGCTTGCGCAGCTCGTCGGCATGCAGCAACAGCTTGCGGGTCCGGTCGGGCTCCGGCTGGATGTGGGTGGAGGCGCCCGAGGGAGGCGTGAAATGCGCCCCGATCAGGAAAGCTTCCTCCCCCAGGATCTTCACGTAGGCGTCGGCCACCTGGGCGCGGCCTTCGCGCAGGCTCTTGACCTCCCAGCCCTGCAGCACGAGTCCGGCCTCGTAGTGCTCCTCGATGAAGTAGTCGTGCCGCGCGCGCCGGTTGACGGCGATCTGGCGCGCGGTCGACTCTTCTTTCTCCTTGTTCATCAAAGAATTATAGGCCATGCTTCAGGCCGCTCATGGCGATCCGTGAAAGCAGCTACGGGTACTGGTCGAGTCACCGCGGCTTCCTGCTCGCGGCTGGCGGCGCCGCCATCGGCATCGGCAACATCGCCCGCCTGCCTTACCTGGCCGGCGAACACGGCGGGCTCATTTTCCTGCTGGCTTACTTCCTGTTCCTGGGGCTGGTGTCGTGGCCGCTGCTGGTGGCCGAATGGATGATCGGCCGCTGGACCCGTGAAGACCTGATCCTGGGTGTCGGGCGCATCACCGAAACTGCCAAGGTCAGCCGCGCATGGATGCTCATCGGGGTGCTGTCGCTGGCCGCGGCCGTGCTGATCCTGTCGTACTACAGCGTCATCGCCGGCTGGAGCGTGGCCTATGCCTTCCGCGCCGCCGGCGGCGGCCTGCGCGCGCTCGACGCCGCGGGCGTGCAGCGCGTGTTCTTCACGCTGGCGCAGGACCCCGAGCGCTCGCTCGCCTGGCACACGATTTTCATGGTCGTCGTGTGCCTGGTGGTTTCGGCCGGCGTGCGGCAGGGCATCGAGCGCGCCGCCAACTATTTGGTGCCGACCGCCTTCGTCTTCGTGCTGGCCGTCGCCGTTTACGCTTACACCCGCGGCGATTCGCAGGCGGCGTTCCACCACATGCTGTCACCCGACTGGTCGCGCTTCGGCTGGCGCGGCGCGATCGAAGCCCTGCACCAGGCGTTTTTCACGATGGCGCTGGGGCTGGGAGCGATGGTGGCTTACGGCAGTTACCTGCCGGCCGATGCACCGGTGCTGCGGATGGCCGCCGGCGTCGTCGTGCTCGACGCGGTGTTCAGCCTGCTGGCCGGCGGTGCCCTGTATTCGATGATCTTCGCGGCGGGCCTCGATCCCGCGCCGGGCCTGACCCTGCTGTTTCAGGTCTTTCCGCTCGCGCTGTCGCAGGGCGTGCACGAGGGCGCCGCGACCGCGATCTACCTGGTGATGTTCATGATCA
This sequence comes from Nevskiaceae bacterium, assembly GCA_050740195.1. Lineage (GTDB taxonomy): Bacteria > Pseudomonadota > Gammaproteobacteria > Nevskiales > Nevskiaceae > JACPFV01. The sequence goes on from JBOICR010000227.1 coordinate 2,209, forward strand.
CGCTCGCGGCTGCCGTTGCGCTGATGGAGCCGGCCGTGCGCTACCTGGTCGAGCGGCTGCGCGTGACACGCGTGTCGGCGGCGATTTCGTGCGGAATCCTGATCTGGTTCCTGGGGCTGGGCACGCTGCTGTCGTTCAACGTGATGCAGAGCGTCGAGATTTTCGGCGGCAATATCTTCGACAACCTGCAATGGCTGACCGGGCGCGTGCTGCTGCCGCTGGGCGGGTTGCTGCTATGCGTGTTCGTCAGCCGGATCCTGCCGGACGAGCTGCTCGGCGAGATGTGGGGCAGCAGCGCGCCGCGCGCACTGGCAGTGTGGAAATGGCTGCTGCGATTTCCCGCCCGCATCGCGCTGATCGTGCTGCTGGTCTACTGCGTCGGCCTGCTGGATTTCATGGTCGAGCTCTGGAGCTGACGTGGGCCGGCTGGCGATCGAGGTCGCCTATGCGCGCGCGCCGGAGCCGCTGGTGCTGGCGCTGGAAGTGGCGGAGGGCACGACGCTGCGCCAGGCGATCGAGCGTTCGGGCGTGCTGTTGCGCTGCCCGGAGATCGACCTCGGCGTGAACGGCATCGGGGTGTTCGGACGGACACGCGGGCTCGACGAGGCCGTGGCCTCCGGAGATCGCATCGAGATTTACCGGCCCTTGCCGGCGGACCCGCGGGAACAGCGGCGACGGCGCGCCCGGCGCTGAGCTACTGTGCCCCGTCCTGCTTGGGCGTGATGACGACGCCGCTCCCGGTTTTTTCCTTGGCGCGCTCATCCTCGGTAGCGGCCTTCTTCTGCTCGGCTTCGAGGGCCTTGACGTCCGGCGCCGTGGCGCCGCCCTCGAGCGCCTTCTCGCCTTCCATGCGCGCCAGCGTGTCGCCGTTGAAGTACAGGCTGACCGTGCGGGTGAACGCCTTGCCGCGCGGCGGTTTGTAGTAGCCGAAGTAGTCCCAGCGATCCTCGCGCAGGCCGCTGGCGGCGATCGGCGTGCCCAGGATGAACCGCACCTGATCGCGCGTCATGCCGAGCTGGAGCTGGTCCAGCTCCTTCTGCTCGATGACGTTGCCCTGACGCGTTGGCAGCTTGTAGACGAGCTCGCAAGCAGAGAGCGACAGCAGCAGCAGCACAGCGACGACGGCGCGCATGGGGAGCCCGGAAAATTGAGGGCGCCATGATATCGTGACGCCCCGCGCAAAGACACCCAACCAGGCTGATTTCGCAGTGGAACCCAAGGAGCTCCGAGACGCCGGCCTCAAGGTGACGCTGCCGCGCCTGAAGATCCTCGAGATGCTCGAGCACAGCTCGAACCGGCACCTGTCCGCCGAGGAGATCTACCGCCAACTGCTCGACCAGGGCGCGGACATCGGCCTCGCCACCGTGTACCGCGTGCTGACGCAGTTCGAAGCCGCCGGGCTGGTCGTTCGACACCACTTCGAAGGCGGCCACGCCGTGTTCGAGATGCAGCAGCCGACGCACCACGACCACATCGTCTGCATGCGCTGCGGGCGGGTCGACGAGTTCGTCGACGAGCTGATCGAGAGGCGCCAGAAAGAGAAAGCGCAGGAGCTCGGCTACAAGCTCGCCGAGCACAGCCTGATCATGTACGGGCAATGCCTGAAGGGCGATTCCTGCCCGCACCTCAAGAAGAAGCGATAGCCCTACCGCTTCGTCGCTTTCTTCAGCATCTCCGCAGCGTGCGCCTGCGTCGACGCCGTGATCTCGCGGCCGCCGAGCATGCGCGCCACTTCCGCGACCCGCCCCGCCGCATCGAGCGCCGTGACGCGCGTCAGCGTCTTGCCGCCGCGGACGTCCTTGCCGATCGCGAAGTGGTGCTCGCCCTGGGCGGCGACCTGCGGCAGGTGGGTCACGCTGAGCACCTGGCGCTTGCCCGCCAGCTGCCGCAGCTTCATGCCGACGGTCTCCGCCGTGCCGCCGCCGATGCCCGCGTCGACCTCGTCGAAAATCAGCGTCGCCGCCGAGCGCGCCTGCTGCGCGACCAGCCGTATCGCCAGCGACACGCGTGACAATTCGCCGCCCGACGCGACCTTGGCCAGCGGCCGCGGCGGCTGGCCCGGGTTGGCGGAGAAATCGAGCCGTACGTCATCGTCGCCGGCCAGCCGCGGCCGCTCCTGCGGGCTGGCGTCGATCACGACGCTGAACTCCGCCTTCGGCATGCCGAGTTCACGGACGATGGCCGCAGCCTTGGTGGCGAACTCGCGCGCGGCTTTCCTGCGCGCCGCGGTGAGCCTCGTTGCCGCCGCGCGGTAACTCTTCACGGCCGCCTCGCGCTGGGCTTCGAGTTTCTTGAGCGTGCCCTCGGCCTGTTCGCTGCCCTGCAGGTCCTGCTCGAGCGCCGCGAGGCGCGCGGGCAGCTCGTCCGGTTTCACCCGGTGCTTGCGCGCCAGGTCGTGCACGGCCTCGACCCGGCGCTCGACTTGGGCCAGGCGCTCGGGATCGAGGTCGAGCCGGTCGAGCAGGCGGCGCACCGTGTCGGCGGCCTCGCGGACCTGCACCTCCGCCTGCTGCAGCGCCGATCCGGCGTCGCCAAATCCAGCCTCCAAGTCGGACATCCCGGCGAGAATCTGCCGCGCCGACGCCAGCTGATCGTGCAGGCTGTTCTCGCCGCCGTACAGCATGTCCTGCGCGCGCTGGCCTTCGTCGATCAGGCGCCCGGCGTTGGCGAGGCGGCGGTGGTCGGTGTCGAGCTGCTCGAGCTCGCCCGGCTGCAGCTTGAGGGCGGCCAGTTCGTTCAGCTGATAGCGCAGGAACTCCAGCTGCGCCGGATCGCGCCCGGCGATCGCGCGCAGCCGCTCGATTCCGGCCTCGGCGTCGCCGAATTCGCGCGCGGCTTGCGCGACCGCAGCCAGCACCTCGCCATGCGCGCCGAAGTCGTCGAGCAGTTCGCGCTGGGTTTCGCCGCGCAGCAGGCTCTGATGCTCGTTCTGGCCGTGAATCTCGACCAGGCGCTCGCCGAGCTCGCGCAGGTTGGCCAGCGAGGCGGACGCGCCGTTGATGAAGGCGCGCGAGCGCCCGTCGGCGGACACCACGCGCCGTAGCAGGCAGGCGTTGGCGTCGTCGGCGTCTTCCATGGCCTGCTCGCGCAGGAACGCGCGAGCCGCGAGCGAACCGTCCAGCGAAAATTCCGCGCTGATCTCGGCCTGCGTCTCGCCGGCGCGGATCAGGCCGGCGTCGGCGCGATCGCCCAGCACCAGGCCCAGCGCGTCGATCAGGATCGACTTGCCGGCGCCGGTCTCCCCGGACAGCACCGAAAAGCCGGCCTCGAGCTCGAGGTCGAGCGCGTCGATGATCGCGAGGTTGCGGATGTGCAGCGAACGCAACATGGGCTAGCGCACGGCGCGGTCGCGCCCCCAGTGAAGTTTGTTCCGCAAGATATTGAAATATTTGTAGTTTCTTGGATGGATCAGTTCGAGCAGTGCGCGCGCGCGCGTGATCTCGACCTGGTCGCCGGCGCTGACGGTCTCGTCGTGCTGGCCATCGGCCGTGCACACCGCGCGGGTACCGCGCGCGCCGGCCAGCACCAGGCGCACGGCGCGATCCGCGCCGATCACGACCGGCCGGTCCGACAGCGTGTGCGGGCAGATCGGCACCACCGTCAGGGCGTCCAGTCCCGGGTGCAGCACCGGGCCGCCGCCGGACAGCGCGTAGGCGGTCGAGCCGGTCGGCGTGGCGACGATCAGGCCGTCGGCGCGATGCAGGCTGATGAATTCGTCGTCGAGCCAGGTCTCGAACTCGAGCATGCGGACGGCCGCCTGGTTGCGGATGACGACGTCGTTGATCGCGAGGAACGGCCCGCGCACGCGCCGGCCGCGGCGAACCGTGGCCGACAGCATCAGGCGCGGCTCTCGCACGTAGCGGCCCTTGAGCACCTCGTCGAGCGCGGAGCGTACGTCGCCCGGAGCGACGTCGACCATGAAGCCGAGCCGCCCGGCATTGACGCCGAGGATCGGCACGCCGGCCGGCGCCAGCGTGTGGCCGGCGTTCAGCAGCGTGCCGTCGCCGCCGACCACCACCGCGAGGTCGCTGCGTCTGGCCAGTTCGTCGCGCGATACCGCGCGGGCGCCGCGCCCGCGCACGGCCGCCGCCGAAGCGCGCTCGACCAGCACTTCGCGACCGCGGCGGGCGAGGTGGCCGCAGATCGCGCGCAGCGTTGGCGCGATGCGCGAGTCGTTGAGCTTGCCGATGACGCCGACGGTCTGGAAGTTCGCTTCTCTGGACGGCATGCGAGGGGTCCCTGGGGCGGACGAACTTATCACGGCGGGATATTGACGACCTATTTCCCGCGGGCTACGGTCGCGTCATGAAACGCAGGAGTGAAGGTGGTCCGCTGGAGCCGCGCGCGGCCGAGTTGCTGAAGCTGCTGGTGGAGCGCTACATCCACGACGGCCAGCCGGTCGGCTCGCGCACGCTGTCGCGCGCGCGCGGCCTCGAGCTGTCGCCGGCCACCATCCGCAACATCATGTCCGACCTCGATGAGCTCGGCCTGGTGTCATCACCGCACACCTCGGCCGGCCGCGTGCCGACCACGCGCGGCTACCGTTACTTCGTCGACGCGCTGCTGGCGCCCGAGCGCCTGTCCGAACGCGACGAGGAGATGATTGCGCGCGAGCTCGTGCCGCACACCGGGGAAGACCACCTGCTGCACGTCGCGTCCGAATTGCTGTCGAGCCTGACCCGCATGGCCGGCGTGGTGACGGTGCCGCGGCGCAACCTCGCGGTGTTGCGCCGGATCGAGTTCCTGCCGCTGTCCGAGCGGCGCGTGCTGGCGATCCTGGTGGTGAACCAGCACGAGGTGCAGAACCGCGTCATTCATACGGACCGCGACTTCGCCGCCGACGAACTCGAGCGCTACGCCAACGCCATCAACCAGCATTTCGTCGGCCAGGAGCTCACCCACCTGCGCCAGTCGATGCTCGACGATGTCGCCGCCGCCAAGATCAAGATCGACCAGACCCTGCTGCAGGCGGTAGCGATGGCCGAGCAGGCGCTCACCGCCGACACCGCTTCACGCCACGACTACGTGCTGGCCGGCGGCGCCAACCTGATGGCATTCCACGAGCTGGCCGACGTGCAGCGCCTGCGCGGGCTGTTCGACGCGCTCGACCGCAAGCGCGACCTGCTGCAGCTGTTCGACCAGTGCCTCGGCGCCGAAGGGCTGCAGATCTTCATCGGCGACGAATCCGGCTACCGCGTGCTCGACGAATGCAGCGTGGTGACCGCGCCGTACACGATCAGCGGCCAGGTGGCGGGGGTGCTCGGCGTCATCGGGCCGACCCGGATGGCCTATTCGCGGATCATCCCGCTGGTGACCGAAACCGCCCGGCTGCTGTCGAAAGGCTTGAAAACCGGGCGTTGAACCCCAGAAAAGGCGCCTGGACGCAGCCGCGGCGGCGAGTCGCTATTCCCGAAGACATGAACGAGCCCAATTCCGAAGCCCCGGCCCCCGACGAGCCGACCGACGACGCCGAGACCCTGAAAACGCGCCTGGCCGCGGCCGAGCAGAAGGCCGGCGAGAACTGGGACAAGGCCTTGCGCGCGGCGGCCGAGCTCGAGAACGTGCGCCGCCGGGTCGAGCGCGAGTCCGCCACCACGCAGAAGTACGCGTTGGAGCGGATCCTGGGCGAGCTGATCGCGGTCGCCGACAGCCTCGATCTGGCCATGAATGCCGTTGCCGCCGAGAGTGCCGAAGTGCGCGCCCACCTGGAGGGGCTGAGCCTGACCTACAAGCAGCTCTGGGCCACGCTCGAGCGCCACGGCGTCAGCCGGGTCGACCCGCAAGGCCAGCCCTTCAATCCGGACCTGCACGAAGCCGTTTCGATGGTCGAAGCGGCCGGCGTCGCCCCGGGACACGTCGTCTCGGTCATGCAGAAGGGCTACAAGCTGCACGACCGCCTGCTGCGCCCGGCCATGGTGACGGTCGCCAGGGCTGCCCCGGCCGCCTAAGCCCTTGAATTAGCCCGCCTCATCCCCAGTTACGCGGCATCGGATTCACTATTTCTGGAGCACGTTATGGCCAAGATGATTGGCATTGACCTCGGTACCACGAATTCCTGCGTCGCCATCATCGAAGGCGGCCAGCCCAAGGTCATCGAGAACTCGGAAGGCGAGCGCACCACGCCGTCGGTCGTTGCCTACACCGACGAGGCGCAGCCGATCGTCGGCCGCCCGGCCAAGCGCCAGGCCGTCACCAATCCGCACAACACCCTCTACGGCGTGAAGCGCCTGATCGGCCGGCGCTTCGAGGACCCGATGGTCGCCAAGGACATCGGCATGGTGCCGTACAAGATCGCGCGCGCCGACAACGGCGACGCCTGGGTCGAAGCCAAGGGCAGGAAGATGGCACCGCCGGAAGTCTCGGCGCAGGTGCTGGTCAAGATGAAGAAGACCGCCGAGGACTATCTCGGCGAGAAAGTTACCGAGGCCGTGATCACGGTCCCGGCCTACTTCAACGACTCGCAGCGCCAGGCCACCAAGGACGCCGGCCGCATCGCGGGGCTCGAGGTCAAGCGCATCATCAACGAGCCGACCGCGGCCGCGCTCGCCTTCGGCCTCGACAAGGTCAGGGGCGACCGCAAGATCGCCGTGTACGACCTCGGCGGCGGCACGTTCGACGTCTCGATCATCGAGATCGCCGAGGTGGACAAGGAGCACCAGTTCGAAGTGCTGTCCACCAACGGCGACACGTTCCTGGGCGGCGAAGACTTCGACATGCGCGTCATCGAGTACATCGTCGCGGAGTTCAAGAAAGAGAGCGGCATCGACCTGAAGCGCGACCCGCTCGCGCTGCAGCGCCTGAAGGAAGCGGCCGAGAAGGCCAAGATCGAGCTGTCGAGCACGACGCAGACCGAGATCAACCTGCCGTACATCACGGCCGATGCTTCGGGCCCCAAGCACCTGAACCTGAAGCTGACCCGCGCCAAGCTCGAGTCGCTGGTCGACGACCTGATCGAGAAGACGCTCGAGCCCTGCCGCATCGCGCTGAAGGACGCGGGCCTGAAGGCCTCGGAGATCCAGGAAATCATCCTGGTCGGCGGCCAGACCCGCATGCCGAAGGTGCAGGAGGTGGTGAAGAACCTGTTCGGTCGCGAGCCGCGCAAGGACGTGAACCCGGACGAGGCGGTCGCCGTCGGCGCCGCGATCCAGGCCTCCGTGCTCGCTGGCGAGCGCAAGGACGTGCTGCTGCTCGACGTCACGCCGCTGTCGCTCGGTATCGAGACGCTCGGCGGCAAGATGACCAAGCTGATCGAGAAGAACACCACCATCCCGACCAAGAAGTCGGAAGTGTTCACCACGGCCGAGGACACCCAGACCGCGGTGACAATCCAGGTCTACCAGGGCGAGCGCGAGATCGCGTCGGCCAACAAGCAGCTGGGCCGCTTCGACCTCACCGACATCCCGCCGGCACCGCGCGGCATCCCGCAGATCGAGGTCGCCTTCGACATCGACGCCAACGGCATCCTCAACGTGCACGCCAAGGACAAGGCGACCGGCAAGAGCCAGTCCATTGTCATCAAGGCCAACTCGGGCCTGTCCGAGGCCGAGATCCAGAAAATGGTCAAGGACGCCGAGGCCCACGCCGAGGAAGACAAGAAATTCAACGAGCTGATCACGGCGCGCAACCAGGCCGACCACATGGTCCATGCCGTCGAGAAGTCGCTGAAGGACCTGGCGGCGGAAGTGCAGCCCGATGAGAAGACCGCGATCGAGGCCGCTCTGAACGAACTGCGCGAGGCGATCAAGGGCAACGACAAGGATGCCATCACGTCGAAGACCGAGAAGCTGGCCGAGGCTTCGGCCAAGCTGGCCGAGCGCGCGTACAAGAAGGCGAGCGACGCCCAGGCCGGAGCTGCCGGCGCGGCGCCGGCTGGCGCGGCCGGCGGCGCGGCGGGTGGCAAGAAGGACGACGTGGTCGACGCCGAGTTCAGCGAAGTGAAGGACGACAAGAAGTGACGCGCAGCGTCATCCCCGCGAAAGCGGGGATCCAGTAGGAACTGGGCCCCCGCCTGCGCGGGGGCGACGTGTTTCTGAGGGGGCCAGATGTCGAAGCGTGATTACTACGAGGTGCTCGGCGTCGCCAAGGACGCTTCCGAGGACGACCTCAAGAAGGCCTATCGGCGCCTCGCGATGAAGTACCACCCGGACCGCAACCCGGGCAATCCCGACGCCGAGGCGCACTTCAAGGAGGCCGGTGAGGCCTACGAAGTGCTGGCCGACCCGCAGAAGCGCGAGATCTTCAACCAGTATGGTCACGAGGGCCTGCAGCGCGGCGCCGGCATGGGCGCCGGCGACTTCGCCGGCGGCTTCTCCGACCTGTTTGGCGACATCTTCTCGGACATCTTCGGCGGCGGCGGTCGCGGTGGGCCGCGGCGCGGCGCCAACCTGCGCTACACGATGGAGCTGACGCTCGAGGAAGCGGCGTTCGGCACGAGCGCGCAGATCCGCATTCCCAAGGTCGAGCACTGCGGCGAGTGCAAGGGCCAGGGCAGCGCCGGCGGCAAGGCGCCGCAGACCTGTCCGACCTGCCGGGGCGCCGGCCAGGTCCGGATGCAGCAGGGATTCTTCACGCTGCAGCAGCCGTGCCCGCACTGCCGCGGGCGCGGCGCGATCGTGACCGACCCGTGCCCGGCGTGCCGCGGTGCGGGTCGCGTGCGGCGCGAGAAGACGCTCGAGGTGAAGGTCCCGGCCGGCGTCGACACCGGCGACCGCATCCGCCTGACCGGCGAAGGTGAGCCGGGCGACCGCGGCGCGCCGCAAGGCGACCTCTACGTGCAGATCGTGGTCAAGCCGCACGCCTTCTTCGAGCGCGACGGCTCGGACCTGCATTGCGAAGTGCCGGTCAACATCGTCACCGCGACGCTCGGCGGCGAGCTCGAGGTGCCCACGCTGAACGGCAAGACCGCGCTGAAGGTTCCGGAGGGGACGCAGGGCGGACGCATGTTCCGGCTGCGTGGCCTCGGCGTGCAATCCGCGCGCGGCGGCGGTACCGGCGATCTGCTGTGCACCGTCGTCGTCGAAACCCCGGTCAAGCTCACGCGCAAGCAGAAGGACCTGCTGCAGCAGTTCGGCGCCTCGCTCGAAGGCAGCAGCGAGCGCCACAGCCCGAGCTCCGAGTCCTGGCTCGACAAAGCCCGCAAGTTCATCGACGAGCACCTGAAGGCGTAGGTCGCGCCTTCGGCGCCGCAGCCCCGTGATAAGTTAGGAACGCTGCCACAGGGACCTTCGATGAAGACCACTCGCATCGCCATTCATGGCGCGGCCGGCCGCATGGGCCGCGCCGTCATCCAGGCCGCGCTCGCCACGCAGGGCATGAAGCTGGTCGCCGCGATCGACCGCAAGGACAATGCCGAACTCGGCGAGGACGTTGGCAGCGTCGTCGGCCAGGCCAGCATCGGCGTCGCGGTCGGCTACGTGATCGACCCCACGGTGGAGCCATTCGAGGTGCTGATCGACTTCACCGAGCCCGAGGCGACGCTGGCTGCGCTCGAGCTGTGCCGCACGCACAAGAAGGCGATGGTCATTGGCACGACCGGCTTCACGCCGGCACAACGCGAGACCATCGCGCAGGCGGCGCGGGACATCCCGATCTGCACCGCGGCGAATTTCAGCATCGGCGTCAACGTCGTGCTGAGCCTGCTCGGCGACGCTGCGCGCCTGCTCGGCTCCCGCTACGACGTCGAGATCGTCGAGGCGCACCACCGCCACAAGACCGATGCGCCGTCAGGGACGGCGCTGGCCATGGGCGACGAAGTGGCCCGGGCGCTGGGCCGCAGCCTCAAGGAGTGCGCCGTTTACGGCCGCGAGGGCCAGACCGGCACGCGTACGCGCGAGGCGATCGGCTTCGCCACGGTGCGCGGCGGCGACGTCATCGGTGATCACACGGTGATGTTCCTCGGCGAGGGCGAGCGGGTGGAGATTTCGCACAAGGCCACCAGCCGCCTGAATTTCGCCCAGGGCGCGCTGCGTGCGGCGGCCTGGCTCGCCGGCCGCAAGCCGGGCCTCTACTCGATGCAGGACGTCCTCGGCGGCTGATGGCGCTGCGGCGCGCGGTCCGCGCGGACGTCCCGGAGATCCTGCGCCTGATCCGGGCGCTGGCCGAGTACGAGAAGCTGTCGCACGAGGTCGTCGCCGGCGAGTCCGCGCTGGCGGAAACGCTGTTCGGCGCCAGGCCTGCGGCCGAAGTGCTGCTCGCGGAGGAGGAAGGCCGCGCCGTCGGGTTCGCGCTGTTCTTCCAGAACTATTCCACCTTCCTCGCCCGGCCCGGAATCTATCTCGAGGACCTGTTCGTCGAGCCGGCCTGGCGCGGCCGTGGCATCGGCGGCGAACTGCTCAAGGCGATCGCGCGGCTCGCCGTCAAGCGCGGCTGCGGACGCTTCGAATGGGCCGTGCTCGACTGGAACGAGCCGGCGATCGCGTTCTACACGGGCCTGGGGGCCAAACCAATGGCCGACTGGACCGTGATGCGGGTGACGGGAGAGGCGCTCAAGAGGCTTGGCTCGTGAGCCCGCGGCTGCGCAAGGGGCGCGGCGCGGTTTCCAACCCCGAAGGGCGCTTCGAATCGCTGCGCAAGGAAGCCGTCGACGACGGCTGGGGCTCGCTCGAGGAGGAGCTGCCGCCGCTCGAGACCACCGTCACCGCCGATCCGGCGCGCACGATCATCAGCCGCAACGATTCGCCGGACATCCCGTTCAGGCTGTCCATCAATCCCTACAAGGGCTGCGAGCACGGCTGCATCTACTGCTACGCGCGACCGACGCACGCCTACCTGAACCTGTCGCCGGGGCTCGACTTCGAGACCAGGCTCTTCTACAAGGAGAACGCCGCGGAGTTGCTGGATCGCGAGCTGCGCAAGCCCGGCTACGCCTGCGAGGCGATCACGATCGGAGCGAACACCGATCCGTACCAGCCGGTCGAGCGCAAGCTCAAGGTCACGCGCAGCCTGCTCGAGGTGGCGCAGCGCTTCCGCCAGCCCGTAACGCTGATCACCAAAGGCGCCGCGCTGGTCGAGCGCGACTTCGACATCCTTGCCGAGATGGCGCGCTCGAGCCTGGCCGCGGTCGGGGTGTCGATCACGTCGCTCGACGATGGCATCAAGCGCACGCTGGAGCCGCGCGCCGCCTCGCCGGCCAGCCGGCTGCGTCTGGTGCGCCGGCTGCGCGAAGCCGGCGTCCCGGTGATGGTGCTGGTCGCCCCGGTCATCCCGTTCATCACCGACGCCGAACTGGAGCGCATCCTCGAGGCCGCGGCGCAGGCCGGCGCGCAGGCCGCCGGCTACGTCGTGCTGCGGTTGCCGTGGGAGGTCAAGGACCTGTTCCGCGAATGGCTGGCGGCCAATTTCCCGCTGAAAGCACAGCACGTCATGAGCCTGGTGCGGCAGATGCGGGGCGGCAAGGACTACGACGCCGAGTTCGGTCAGCGCATGCGCGGGCAGGGCGAGTTCGCCGGGCTGCTGGAGCAGCGCTTCCGGCTCGCCACGCGCCGCCTGGGCCTGAACCGGTGGGGTGCATTGCGGCTGGATACCAGCCAGTTCCGCGTGCCGCCGGCGGCCGGTCCTCAACTCGGGCTGGATTTCTGAGAGAATCGCCTGACCAACAGCAGGACAATCCCTTTCAGCAGCACGGGGGTGCGCTTGGAGCTGAAGCAGGACCGGATTGCGGACGTCGTGGTCCTCACGGCGTCCGGACGCGTGGATCACTCCAACGCGGACGATTTCCGCGCGCAGCTGTGGCCGCACCTTTCGGCGTGTGCGGCCTCAGGCGATCGCCTCGTGCTGGACCTGTCGGGCCTCGAGTACATCAGCAGCGCGGGGTTGCGCGTGCTGATGCTGGCTTCGCGCGACGTCAAGGCGCGTGACGGCACCCTGATGGTCTGCGGCCTGCAGCCCGTCGTGAAGGAAATTTTCGAGATCAGCCGGTTCAACATCGTGCTGAACGTGCTGCCGGACCGGAGCGCCGCGCTCGCCGAGTTGCGGGTGGCTTCGCCGGCGGGCGCGTAACGGAGCCGTGCGAGTCCGGTTCTGGGGCACGCGTGGCTCACTGCCGGTCGCGCTGACCGCGCCCCAAATCCGCGACAAGATCGTCCGCGCCCTGACCGGCGCGGCCGGTCGCCAGCTCGACACGCTGCAGAAGATCGGTGACTACGTCGACAGCCTCGATTTCGCCACCGCCGGCACGTTCGGCGGGCACTCGCCGTGCGTGCAGATCGAGCTGGGCACCGACGAATTCCTGGTCTGCGACATGGGAAGCGGGCTGCGCCCGTTCGGCCAGGCCGCGCTGCGACAGCGTGCCGGCCGGCCCGCGACGTATCACATCCTGGTGTCGCATTCGCACTGGGACCACATCATGGGGTTCCCGTTCTTCACGCCGGCGTACATCCCGGGCAACCATGTCCGCATTTACGGCTGCCACGAAGGGCTCGAGGCGGCGATGCGTCGCCAGCAGGATCCGCCCTCGTTCCCGGTGTCGCTATCGGTGATGCGCGGCACGATCGAGTTCGTGCAATTGAAGCCCGGGCAGCCGACGGCCGTGGCGGGTTGCCAGGTGACCCCGAAGTCTCAGCACCACTCCGGCGATTCCTACGGCTACCGCATCGAGCGCGACGGCAAGTCGGTGGTCTATACCACCGACACCGAGCACAAGATGGATGACTTCGCGCAGACCCAGGCCTTCGTCGAGTTCTTTCGCGAGGCGGACATGGTCATCTTCGACAGCATGTATTCGCTGGCCGACGCGATGTCGGTCAAGGAAGACTGGGGCCATTCGAGCAACGTGATCGGCGTGGAGCTCTGCCAGCTCGCGCGCGCGCGCAAGCTGTGCTTGTTCCACCACGAACCCGTGTTCGACGACGACAAGCTGCTGGGGATCCTCGAGGAGACCCGCCGCTTCGAGAAGATCACGCGCGAGGGCCACGCGGTCGAGGTGATTTCGGCGTATGACGGACTGGCGCTCGCGCTTTAGGCGGCTGGCGGGCGCCGGCGGCACGCGCGCGGCGCTGCTGACGGCGATCGCGTGGCTGCTGGTCATGATGCTCGACTCGGCGCCGCAGCAGTGGTTGCGGGCCCAGCTGTTCGATGGCTACCAGCGCGTGCTGCCGCGCGAGCGCGTGACGGCGCCGGCAATGATCGTCGAGATCGACGAGCGCAGCCTGGCGACGTTCGGCCAATGGCCCTGGCCGCGCCGGCGGGTCGGCGAGCTGGTCGAGAAGATCGCCGCGATGCGGCCGGCCGCGATCGGCCTCGACATCCTGTTTCCCGAGCCGGACCGGCTGTCGCCGCGGCGCATTATCGAGTCGATTCCTGACGTGGATCCGGAACTGGCGCGGCAGGTGGCGCGGCTGCCGGACAACGACGCGCTGTTCGCAGCATCGCTGCGCGGCAAGCCGGTGGTACTTGGCGTCGCCGGCGAGGATGGTGCGGCGGCGGACGACCGTCCGCTGAAGACCGCGCCGGTGCTGCTGCGCGGCGAGATCGGCGGCGTGCTGAAAATCCCGCAGTTCGCCGGCGTGGTGCGCAGCCAGCCGGAGCTGGAGGCGGCAGCGGCCGGGCAGGGGCTGATCAACAACGCGGCCGACGGCGTGGTCCGGCGCGTGTCGCTGCTTGGCCGGCTCGGCGACCAGGTGCTGCCGAACCTGGAGATCGAATTGCTGCGCATCGCGGCCGCCGCGCCGTTCGTGCACGCCACCGTGGACACGCAGGGCGTGCGTGGCATCACCGTCGCGGAGTGGTCGATCCCGACCGACGAGGACGGCGCCGTATGGCTGCGCTACGGCCGCTACGACCCTACGCGCCATGTGTCGGCGGCGGACGTGATCGCGGGCACGCTCGATCCGGTGCTGTTGGAAAGCAAGCTGGTGTTGATCGGCATCACCGGGCTCGGGCTGGTCGACCAGCCGCCGATCCCGCTCGGCTTCCGCGTGGCGGGCGTCGAGATTCGCGCCCAGTTGCTGGAGAACATCTTCGACAACACGTGGCTGCGTCGCCCCGGCTGGATCTCCTGGGTTGAAGTCGGCCTGTTTGCGCTGCTCGGCTTCGTGTTCGTGCAGCTGGTGCCGCGCTGGAGGCCGGCGGAGGCCTTCCTGCTGCTGCTGGGGACCGGGGCGGTGCTGGCGGTCGGCGGGCTGGTGGCATTCAACCTGGGCGTGCTGGTCGACGTCGCCACCGCGGGCACGGGCGCGGCGATCGTGTTCATGGTGGTGCTCGGTGTGACGCTGGCCGACACGCAGCGCCAGCGCCGCGACCTGGCGCAACGGTTGCAGGCCGAGCGCGAGAACGCTGCGCGCCTGGCCGGCGAGCTCGAGACCGCGCGCCGCGTGCAGATGGGCATGCTGCCGGAGTCGCCCGGCGTGCTGGCAGACGATCCCCGCATCCAGCTGAAGGCCTTCATGGAGCCGGCGCGCTCGGTCGGCGGCGACCTCTACGATTTTTTCATGCTCGACTCGAAAACGCTGTGCGTGATGATCGGCGACGTGTCGGGCAAAGGCCTGGCGGCGGCGATGTTCATGGCCCTGATCCGCTCGTTGTGCAAGAGCTCGATGCTGCGACTGCCGCAGGCGCTAGACCAGGCGCTGGTGGAGACCGAGTCGCAGATCAAGCGCGAGAACCCCGAATCGTTGTTCGTGACGCTGTTCGTCATGGCGCTCGACCTCGACACCGGGGAGTTCACGTTCTGCAACGCCGGGCACGATCCGCTGTACGGGCTGAACCCGGGCCGCGCCGACGTGCGCAAGCTCGACCATGGCGGCCGGCCGCCGTTGTGCGTGCTGGACGGCTATCCGTATCCGCTCGGGCGCGAGCGCCTGGTGCCCGGCGAGACGCTGTGCATGATCACGGACGGCATCACCGAGGCGGCCAACGGCGCCGGGCAGCTGTACGGCCATCCGCGCCTGGAGCGCGTGCTGGCGCGCATGAACGGCGCCAGCCCCGAGGAGTTGGTCGACGACCTGCGCCGGGACGTCCTGGAATTTGTCGCGGGCGCCGAGCCGGCCGACGACATGTCGGTGCTCGCGCTTCGGTGGATGGGCCCGCCGGGCGGGCTGGTGGTCAGCGAACCGTGATCTCGACGCGGCGGTTGCGCGGTTCTTCGACGTCGTCGGGGGTGTCGATGATCAGGTCGGCTTCGCCGACGCCGATGGCCGAGACGATGCTGGCGGTCGCGCCGCGCTCGATCACCAGCACGCGCATGCGCTCGGCCCGGCGCAGCGACAGTTCGATGTTGGCCTGCGCGTCGCCCAGGGTGTCGCTGTGACCGACGCAGATGATCTCGGCGGCCAGCCGGTCGGAGACCTCGGACAGGATCGTGTCGAGCGTGCGGCTCGATTCCTCGGTAAGTACATCCGACGCGAGGTCGAAGTACAGCGTGTAGGTCTGGACCTTCGGCGGCAGCGCTTCGCGCGCGGCGGCGAACGTCGCTTCGAACTCCTGCATCTTGCGCGCCTTGAGCGGCGCTTGTTTCACGCTGCCGGTCGCCCCGGCCTGCGCCGTGGCGTAGGCCGTGTTCAGCAGGCGTTGCTGTTTGCCGTGCGTCACCAGCACCGCTCCGACATGCCCGTCGTGCCGGCTCGGCACCACGACGACGGTGGTCTCGGCTTCCTGCGGCACGAAGCAGTTGCAGCAGCCGGAAAGAAAAAAGAGCGCCGGCCCTATGGCCAGCGCCCGGTTGACCGCCGCGGTCATTTCTGCGGTTCGGGGTTCGTGACCTTGACGAAGAACTCGGTGCCGCGGACCCCAAGCACGGTGGTCGGCGTGCGGATGCGCATGGCCTCCGGTGCCTTGGCGACGATCCTGCCGGACACCGCCGACAGCGTGCCGCGGTGCAGGGTCGCTTCAAGGACGTCGTCCTGGCCCTGGGCCTGGAACGAGAACTGGCTGATGTCGAGGACGCTGTCCGGGCCGAGCGAGAGCAGCGAGTCGTCGCGGAAGGTGATGCCGGCCGATCCGTCGGCCTTGGTGACCACGCGGTCGGACTGCTGCAGCGTCGTCCCGGGCGCCGCCGCCATTTCCTGGCCGTTGCGCACCACGACCACGCCGCCCTTGGCGGTTTTGATCTGGCCCACATCGGCGGCGATCGCGGCCTGCGCGAATCCCGCCACCAGCACCAGCACTCCCATCATCAGTTGCCGCATGACTAGCTCCTTGGTTTACGGACGCCCCTCGACGTCTCGCTATATTAACTGCACGGCCCCTCCCCGGGTGAGGGTGACCCAGGTCTCAAGTGACCGCTGAACGGCAGGTTTTCCCCGCACGGACGGATGCGCTCACCCAGGTCTGCACGTTCGTCGAAACTCGCTGCGCCGCCCTTGGCGTGGGGCGCCCGGCCACCCTGCTGCTGACGCTGATGGCCGAGGAGCTTTTCATCAACACGGTAGTCCACGGTTACGGCAACGACGGCCGGCGCAGCGTTGAGCTTTCTATCCGGGATTGCGGCTCCGAGGTCGAACTGGTGGCCGAGGACGACGCACCCGAGTTCAACCCGTTTGACGGCACGCCGCCTGAGGCGCCCGCGGCCGGCCAGGTCGGCGGCTATGGCCGGCTCCTGCTGAAGGGGCTGTCGTCGCGGCAGTCCTACCACCGCCGCGGCAAGCGCAACTGCGTGATTGTAGGCGTGCAAAAAAACCGCCTGAGTTGATCAGAAAGTTCTTCCGCCGGGCGTGATGCTCCAGTACAATGCGCGCCTAATCCGGAACGGGGGCTCCGAAGCGATTTCGGCCCCCGTTTCTGTATCCACCTACGGATTAGGCGCGCAATGAGATCAACCGTCCCGGCACTCCTCGCCCTCGCGGACGGCTCCATTTTTGAAGGCGTTTCGATCGGCGTCGACGGCGCGACGGTGGGTGAGGTCGTGTTCAACACGGCCATGACCGGATACCAGGAAATCCTGACCGACCCGTCCTACCGCGAGCAGATCGTCACGCTGACCTATCCTCACGTCGGCAACGTCGGTACCAACCCCGAAGACGGTGAATCCGGGAAGGTCCAGTTGGCCGGGCTGGTGCTGCGCGAAGTGCCGAGGCCGCACGCCAACTTTCGCTCCACCCGCGACTTCCGCGAGTACTTGCGCGAGCAGCGCGTTGTCGCGATCGCCGGCATCGACACGCGCAGGCTCACGCGCATCCTGCGCGACAGAGGTGCGCAGGGTGGCTGCATCGCAGCCGGCGCGGTGGACCCGGCAGAGGCCTTGCGGCGCGCGCGCGAGTTCCCGGGCTTGAAAGGGATGGACCTGGCCAGGGTCGTCAGCTGCACCCAGGCGTACGAGTGGGACCGTGGCAGCTGGGAGCTCGCCACCAACAAGGAGAAGCCGTGCGCCGGCGGGCGCTTCCACGTCGTCGCCTACGACTTCGGGGTCAAGCGCAACATCCTGCGCATGCTTGCGGACCGGGACTGCCGCGTGAGTGTCGTGCCGGCGCAGACACCGGCGGCCGACGTGCTGGCGCTCAAGCCCGACGGCGTGTTCCTCAGCAACGGCCCCGGCGATCCGGAACCCTGCAGCTACGCCATCGACGCGGCGCGCGAGTTCATGGCGCGCCAGCTGCCGCTCTATGGCATCTGCCTTGGCCACCAGATCCTCGGCCTCGCGGTCGGCGCGAAGACCCTCAAGATGAAATTCGGCCACCACGGCGCCAACCACCCGGTGCAGGACCTCGAGTCGGGCCGCGTGCTGATCACCAGCCAGAACCACGGTTTCGCGGTTGACGAGGCCACGCTGCCGAAGAACGCGAAGGTAACGCATCGCTCGCTGTTCGACGGCAGCAACCAGGGCCTGCGGATCCTCGACGCGCCGGCGTTCAGTTTCCAGGGGCATCCCGAGGCCAGCCCGGGTCCGCACGACGTCAGCGATCTGTTCGATCGCTTCATCGCCATGATGAAGGAAGCCACCGGGCGTCCGGCCGTGGCCGCGCCGGAGATGACGCATGCCTAAGCGCACCGACCTCGAATCGATCCTGATCATCGGCGCCGGCCCGATCATCATCGGCCAGGCTTGCGAGTTCGATTACTCCGGCGCGCAGGCCTGCAAGGCGCTCAAGCAGGAGGGCTACCGGGTCATCCTGGTGAACTCCAATCCGGCGACGATCATGACCGACCCGGAGACCGCCGACGCGACCTACATCGAGCCGATCCGCTGGCAGACGCTCGAGCGCATCATCGCCAAGGAGAGGCCCGGCGCGGTGCTGCCGACCATGGGCGGCCAGACCGCGCTGAACTGCGCGCTCGACCTGGCCAAGCACGGCGTCCTCGAGAGGCACGGCGTCGAACTGATTGGCGCCAACGCGCACGCCATCGAGCTGGCCGAGGACCGCCAGAAGTTCCGCGACGCGATGACCGAGATCGGTCTGACCTCGGCGCGCTCCGGGGTCGCACACACGATGGAGGAGGCCCGCCGCATCCAGGCCGACATCGGCTTCCCCGCCATCATCCGGCCGAGCTTCACGCTCGGCGGCACCGGCGGCGGCGTGGCGTTCAACCGCGAGGAGTTCGAGGAGATCGCCGCCCGCGGCCTCGACCTGTCGCCGACCACCGAGGTCCTGATCGAGGAGTCGCTGCTCGGCTGGAAAGAGTTCGAGATGGAAGTCGTCCGCGACCGCAAGGACAACTGCATCATTGTCTGCTCGATCGAGAACCTCGACCCGATGGGCGTGCACACCGGTGACTCGATCACCGTCGCGCCGGCGCAGACCTTGACCGACAAGGAGTACCAGATCATGCGCAACGCGAGCATCGCGGTGCTGCGCAAGATCGGCGTCGACACCGGTGGCAGCAACGTGCAGTTCGCCATCAACCCGAAAGACGGGCGGATGATCATCATCGAGATGAACCCGCGCGTCTCGCGGTCGTCGGCCCTGGCGTCCAAGGCCACCGGGTTCCCGATCGCCAAGGTCGCCGCCAAGCTCGCCGTCGGTTACACACTCGACGAGCTGCGCAACGAGGTCACCGGCGGTCGCACGCCGGCCAGCTTCGAGCCGAGCATCGATTACGTCGTCACCAAGGTCCCGCGGTTCACCTTCGAGAAATTCGCGCAGGCCGACTCGCGCCTGACGACGCAGATGAAGTCGGTCGGCGAGGCCATGGCGATCGGCCGCAACTTCCAGGAGTCGCTGCAGAAGGCGCTGCGCTCCCTGGAGATCGACTCGCATGGCTTCGAGCCGCAGGTGCCGGACTATTCGGCCGAGAGCGTAATGCGCATCCGCAACGAGCTTGCGATCCCGCGCGGGCGCCGACTCTGGTACGTGGCCGATGCGTTCCGCGCCGGGCTGTCGGTCGACGATGTGTTCGAAACCTCGAAGATCGATCCCTGGTTCCTCGAGCAGATCGAGGAGATCGTGCAGGTCGAGGGCGAGATCGCGAAACACAAGCTGTCGAAGCTGGATGCACCGACGGTGCGCGCCTGGAAACGCATGGGCTTCTCGGACCGGCGCATCGCCGCGCTGATGAAGGTCAAGGAGGACTCGGTCCGCACGCGCCGCCACAAGCTCGGCATCCGCCCGGTCTACAAGCGTGTCGACACCTGCGCCGCCGAGTTCCCGACTTCGACCGCCTACCTGTACTCGACCTATGACGAGGAGAACGAGGCGCAGCCGACGACCCGCGACAAGGTCATCGTGCTGGGCGGCGGCCCCAACCGGATCGGGCAGGGCATCGAGTTCGACTACTGCTGCGTGCACGCCGCCTTCGCGCTCAAGCAAGCCGGGTTCGAGACCATCATGGTCAACTGCAACCCGGAGACGGTCAGCACCGACTACGACACCTCCGACAAGCTCTACTTCGAGCCGCTGACACGCGAGGACGTGCTCAGCATCGTCGAGCGCGAGCAGCCCGACGGCATCATCGTGCAGTTCGGCGGCCAGACGCCGCTCAACCTCGCGCGGCCGCTCATGGAGCGCGGGCTGCCGATCATCGGCACGTCGCCCAGGGAGATCGACCGCGCCGAGGACCGCAAGC
>JBOICR010000228.1:0-3497 GCA_050740195.1 Nevskiaceae bacterium
CTTCAGCACGGCGGCGATGTCCTTGACGGCTTCGTCCGACACCCAGCCGCGGTGCTTCTGCACGATCTTGAGCGCCTCGATGGTGGCGGCGCTGGGCTGCTCGTAATGCGCCAGCTCGTACTCGATCTCCTTCAGTTCTTCGGTGCTCAGCATGGCTCGAATATCTCTGTCATTCCCGCGAAAGCGGGAATCCAGAAGCCCTGGATGCCGGCGGACACATGGTCCGCCCCGCGGGCATGACGGTTAGCGGTCCACATCGGCCATCACGAAATCAATGGAGGCGATGTACGCGATCAGGTCCGGCACCATCGCGCCCTTGATCACCGGCGGGATCATCTGCAGGTGGGGGAAGCTCGGCGTGCGGATGCGGGTGCGGTAGCTCATCGTGCTGCCGTCGGAGATCAGGTAGTAGCTGTTGAGGCCCTTGGTGGCCTCGACCGCCATCGAGCATTCGCCCGGCGGGATCACCGGGCCCCACGACACGTTGAGGAAGTGGTGGATCAAGGTCTCGATGTCCTGCATCGTGTGATCCTTGATCGGCGGCGTGGTCAGCGGGTGGCGCGCCTTGTAGTCGCCGCTCGGCATGTTGTTCAGGCACTGCTCGATGATGCGCAGCGACTGCTTGATCTCCTCGATGCGGACGATCGCGCGGTCGTAGACGTCGCCGTTCTTGCCGGTCGGAATCTCGAAGTCGAAGTTCTCGTAGCCGGAGTAGGGCCGCACCTTGCGGTAGTCCCACGCCATGCCGGTGGCGCGCAGGCCGGCGCCGGTCACGCCCCACTCGATGGCTTCATCGGTGGTGTAGGCGGCGACGTGCATCGAGCGCTTCTTCAGGATCGAATTGTTCATCGCGATCTTGAAGTAGTCGTCGAGGCGCTTGGGCATGAAGTCCAGGAACTCGCGCACCAGCCGGTCCCAGCCGGTCGGCAGGTCGGCGGCGACGCCGCCGATGCGGAACCAGGCCGGATGCATGCGGAAACCGGTGATCGCCTCGACCACGTCGTAGGCCTTCTGCCGGTCGACGAACATGTAGAACACCGGGCTCATCGAGCCGACGTCCTGCACGTAGGTGCCGTAGAACAGCAGGTGCGACATGATCCGGAAGAATTCGCACAGCATCACGCGGATGGTCTGCGCGCGCGCCGGCACCTCGATGCCGGCCATCTTCTCGATCGCCATCAGGTACGGCAGGTTGTTCATCACCCCGCCGAGGTAGTCGATGCGGTCGGTGTACGGGATGTAGGTGTGCCAGCTCTGCCGCTCACCCATCTTCTCGGCGCCACGGTGGTGGTAGCCGATGTCCGGCACGGAGTGGACGATCTCCTCGCCGTCGAGCTGCAGCATGATGCGGAACACGCCGTGCACGCTCGGGTGGTTCGGCCCGAGGTTCAGCAGCATGTAGTCGTGGTCGCGCCCGGTGGTCTGGAAGCCCCAGTCATCCGGGTTGATCTTGAGGTCTTCCTGCAGCCGGTCGGTCTTGATCTCGTCGAGGTGGAAACGCTCGAACTCGGTGCCGCGCGCCGGGTGGTCCTTGCGCAGCGGGTGGCCGACCCAGCTGCGCGGCATCATGATGCGGAACAGGTTCGGGTGGCCGTCGAACTTGATGCCGAACAGGTCCCACACCTCGCGCTCGTACCAGTTGGCGTTGACGAACACGTCGATGACGCTCGGCAGCGAGGGCGTTTCGCCCTTGAGCGCGACCTTCACGCGGAAATCGCTGTTCCGCTCCAGCGACATCAGGTGGTAGACGACGGTGAAATCCGACTCGGGCTGACCCTGGCGGTTGACGCGCAGGCGCTCGTCGATCGCGGTCAGGTCGTACAGCATCCGGTAGGACTTCGGCGCGTCGTTCTTGAGCCAGCGCAGCACTTCCTTCAGGCGGCCGGCCTGCACCCAGACCGTCGGGATGCCGTCGGCGGACTCCTGGTAGGAGTAGCCGAACTCGGGGAATTTCGACGAGAACTCGAGGCGGATGTCGCCCGACTTGGCGGCGGCCCGTGCGCTCGTCGTGGCGGACATTAGGGCCTAGACCGAGTCGGGCGTACGCAGCGTGGTGGCCGCCATGCGCTCGGCGTGTTTGGCGTCGCGCATCGACAGCTTGGGCATCTTCTGCACGCCCTGCGGTCCGACCATCCATGACAGCGGCCGCACTTCGTTCTGGATCGAGTTCTGCAGCAGGATCAGCGCTTCGAGGAAAGCCTCGGGGCGCGGCGGGCAGCCGGAGATGTAGACGTCCACCGGCAGGAACTTGTCGCAACCCTGCACGACGCTATAGATGTCGTACATGCCGCCGGAATTGGCGCAGGCGCCCATCGAGATGACCCAGCGCGGCTCGAGCATCTGCTCGTAGCAGCGCTTGATGACCGGGGCCATCTTCAGGAACGGCGTGCCGGAGATCACGATGACGTCGGCCTGGCGCGGCGAGGCCCGGATCACCTCGGAGCCGAAGCGGGCGAGGTCGTGCGGGCTGGTGAAGGCCGTCGCCATCTCGACGTAGCAGCACGACAGCCCGAAGTTGTACGGCCACAGCGAGTTCTTGCGCCCCCACTGGACGAAGTACTGCGCCAGGCCCTTGGGCCCCAGCTTGATCCAGTCGGACAGCTTGCCGAGCGCGACCGCGCGCTGGACCTGCTCCTCCATCGACGGTGCGGCGCCGGGTCCGTCGTAGCGCTTCAGGATCTTTTCGGTCATTTCAGGCCTTGCGCCTCGACGCCGGATTGATCAGCGTGGGGTCATCCGGTCCCGGCCGCGGTGCTGGCAGCTTGCGCGGCTTGGGGGCCCAGTCGAGCGCGCCGAGCCGCCACAGGTAGGCCAGCGCGGCGATCAGAATCCCGAGAAAAATCAACATCTCGATGTAGCCCGGCCAGCCGGACTCGCGCGCCGACACCGCCCAGGCGAACACGAACACCGCTTCCAGGTCGAAGATCACGAAGAACATCGCCATCAGGTAGAACTTGGCCGAGAAGCGATAGCGGGCCAGGCCGACGTGCACGATGCCCGACTCGTAGGGGTCGAGCGTCGCGCGCGTGTAAGGCGTGCGCTCGCCGAGCACCCATGACAGCCCGAGCATGACGGCGCAAAGGCCAATCACGAGCGCGATGTAGAGCACCAGGCTCGCCAGCATTGGCTCCAAGTCCGTGATTCCCCGAAGGATGTGCAGTTTAGCGAATTTCGGTAGTGTGTCGGGCGTCGTCGGCGGACAGGAGGCGTACGGTGCACGAACAGCAGGAGCTTTCGCGCCGCGGGTTCCTCAAGGCCACTGGCTCCCTCGCGGGGGCGGCCTGGGCCGCCTCGCTCTGGCCGGCGGTGCTCGCCGCCGCCCAGCAGGCCGGCGCGGCGCGCGACGCGGGGGCCGACTTCGAGATGCTCACCGCCGAGGAGGCGGCCGACCTCGCCGCCATCGCCGCGCAGATCATCCCCAGCGACGGCTCGCCCGGCGCGACCGAGGCCGGCGTGGTCTATTTCATGGACAGCGCCCTGCGCACCTTCATGGCGGA
>JBOICR010000229.1:0-2719 GCA_050740195.1 Nevskiaceae bacterium
CCGCCGAGGAGGAGCGCTTCCGGCGCGTCAAGCACTGGGCCGGGTTTCCCGAGCAGGCCGTGCGCTACTGCCTCGCGCACGCCGGCATCGGGCTCGACCAGGTCGCGCACGTCGCGGTCAACACCGATCCACGCGCCCAGCGCTGGCGCAAGCTGGCTTACGTCGCGCTGCACCGGCCGAGCCCGGCTTTGCTGTGGCAGCGGCTGCGGGCCCTCGGTCAGCGCCGGTCGATCGAAGCGCAGCTGGCGCGTCGGCTGCCGGAGCGGCCGTTCAAGGGGAAGGTGCACCACGTCGAGCATCACCTCGCGCACCTCGCCTCAGCGTTCCTGGTCTCGCCGTTTCCCCGCGCCGCGCTGCTGTCGGTCGACGGCTTCGGCGATTTCAGCAGCGTTGCCTGGGGAGCGGGCGAGGGCATCGCCATCGAGATGCAGGAGCGCGTCTTCTTTCCGCACTCGCTGGGCATTTTCTACGAGGCGATGACGCAGTACCTCGGCTTTCCGCGCTATGGCGACGAGTACAAGGTGATGGGCCTCGCGGCCTACGGCCGACCGAGGTACCTCAAGCTGCTGCAGGAGGTGATCCACTCGCGGGCCGGCGGCCGCTTTTTGCTGGACTTGCGCTACTTCCGCCACCATCGCGAGCAGATCGAGTTCCGCTGGCAGGACTGCGAGCCGCAGGTCGGAACGCTCTACACGCCGGTGCTCGAGCACCTGCTGGGCCCGGCGCGGCGCCCGGACGATCCGGTCGATGAGCGGCACCGGGACCTCGCGGCGTCGGTGCAGGCGATGTACGAGGAGCATTTCTTCCACATCGTGCGCACGGTGCACGAGCGCACCGGCTTCGACGCGCTGTGCCTGGCCGGCGGCTGCGCGATGAATTCCGTGGCCAACGGCAAGGTCACGCAGCGCACGCCGTTCAAGGACGTCTACGTCCAGTCCGCGGCCGGCGACGCCGGCGGCGCGCTCGGTGCGGCGGCCTATGTCGCCAGCCACCTCGATCGCCACCGGCCGCGGCCGATGCTGCATGCCAACTGGGGCCCCGAGTTCGGTCGCGCGGAGATCGAGCGCGAGCTCGCGAGCCAGCGCGTTGCGCTCGAGCAGGCCGGCTGCCGCCCCGAATGGCTGGAACGGGACGAACTCTGCCGGCGTACGGCGGAGGCGATCGCGTCAGGCAAGGTGATCGGCTGGTTCCAGGGCCGCATGGAGTGGGGCCCGCGCGCGCTCGGCAACCGCTCGATCCTGTGCGATCCGCGCCGCGCCGACATGAAGGACATCCTGAATCTCAAGATCAAGCGCCGCGAGTCGTTCCGGCCGTTCGCGCCGTCGGTGCTGCGCGAGCAGGTCGGCGAATGGTTCGAGCAGGACGCCGATGTGCCGTTCATGACGCAGGTGTTCATGATCCGCCCGGACAAGCGGGCGCAGATTCCAGCGGTGACACATGTAGACGGCTCGGGACGCCTGCAGACCGTCAACGCCGACGCCAATGCGCGCTACCACGCGCTGATCAGCGAATTCCACCGCCAGACCGGCGTGCCGATGGTGCTCAACACCTCGTTCAACGAAAACGAGCCGGTGGTGTGTCAGCCGCGCGAAGCCCTGGACTGCTTCCTGCGGACGAAAATGGACGTACTGGTGCTGGGCGAGGCCTACATCGAGCGAAACCAGTCGTAAGTCCCTTTCAGTCCTTCCTCCAGATTCAGCCGCGGGCGCCAGCCGATCTGCCGCAAGCGCGTGGAGTCCATCAGTTTGCGCGGCGCGCCGTCGGGCTTGCTGGCGTCGAACTCGAGCGCGCCGTCGAAGCCGACCACTCGCTGGATGATCTCGGCGAGCTCGCGGATGGTCTGGTCCTTACCGGAGCCGACGTTGCAGAACGGCAGGCCGATCTGCGCGTCCCACTCGGCGCGCGACAACGCCATCAATCGCACGCAGGCCTCGGCCATGTCGTCGACGTGCAGGAACTCGCGCCGCGGGTTGCCGGTGCCCCAGACCGTGGCCTTCGCGGCCTT
The DNA here is from genome assembly GCA_050740195.1 of Nevskiaceae bacterium. Classification (GTDB taxonomy): domain Bacteria; phylum Pseudomonadota; class Gammaproteobacteria; order Nevskiales; family Nevskiaceae; genus JACPFV01. Next base: position 2,006 of record JBOICR010000229.1, read on the forward strand.
CGCCACTTTCGCCTCATGGAATTTACGCATCAGCGCCGGGATGACGTGGCTGGCCTTCAGGTCGAAGTTGTCGCCCGGGCCGTAGAGGTTGGTCGGCATCGCGGCGCGAAAGTCGCTGCCGTGCTGGCGGTGATAGGCATCCACCATCTCGATGCCGGCGATCTTGGCGAGCGCGTAGGGCTGGTTGGTCGGCTCGAGCGTGCCGGTCAGCAGGTGCTCTTCCTTCATCGGCTGCGGCGCGTGCTTCGGATAGATACAGCTCGAGCCCAGGAATAGCAGGCGCTGCACGCCGGCGCGGCACGCCTCGTCGATCACGTTGACCTGGATCGCCAGGTTGTCGTGGATGAAATCGGCGCGATAAGTATCGTTGGCGAGGATGCCACCGACTTTCGCGGCGGCGAGGTAGACCTGCCCGGGTTTTTCGCGCTGGAAGAAGGCGCGCACCGCCGCGCGGTCGGTCAGGTCGAGCTCGGCGCGAGTCCGCAGCACGAGGTCGTTCTGACCGGCCGCTTGCAGCGCACGGGCGATGGCCGAGCCGACCATGCCACGGTGGCCGGCGACGAAGATGCGGCTACTCATGCCGCCGGGAGGACTTGAACCCCGCGTCGCGCACGGTGAGCTCGCGGCGCGCGTCCTGCAGGTCGGACTGCATCATTTCCTTGACCAGCGCGGCGAAGCTCGTGCGCGGCTTCCAGCCCAGCTTGCGGCGCGCCT
>JBOICR010000230.1:0-2690 GCA_050740195.1 Nevskiaceae bacterium
GGCGGCTGTGGCAAGACCACGGTCGCAACCAACCTCGCGAGCGCCTATGCGATCCGCGGCTTCAAGACCGCGCTGATCGACTACGACCCGCAGGAATCCAGCATGCAGTGGCTGCGTTCGCGCAGCCCGGACCTGCCGCGCATCCAGGGGATCTCGATCCACGACGCCAGCCGCGTGCCGCTGGCCGGCGCCTGGCAGCTGCGCATCCCGCGCGACACCCAGCGCGTCGTGGTCGATACGCCGGCGGGGTTGCGCGCGATGGACCTGGTGGGGCGCATCACCAGCGAGGACCTGATGCTGGTGCCGATCCAGCCGTCGGTGATCGACGTACGCGCGACCTCCGATTTCATCCGCGACCTGCTGATGGTCGCGCGGCTGCGCCCGCAGGACCGGCGGCTGGCGATCATCGGCAACCGCACCAAGCTCGGCCCGGCGCTGCTGGCGCTGAAAGCGTTCCTGGAGAACCTGCGCATCCCGGTGCTCGAGTACCTGCGCGAGGCCGGCGGCTACTGCGTGGCGTCGGAGCAGGGGATCGGCATCGGCGAGCTGCCCAAGCCGTCACGGCTGCACGCTTCGGCCTGGCAGACCATCCTGAACCGCCTCGAAGACGGCGCCGCGCCGCTGCCGCTCGCGGCCCGCATCGCTCCCGAGCAGCCTGCGGCCGCGGCGCTGCCGGCTTTCCTGATCACGCCGGCCGTGCCGGTGGATCTCGCCACGCCGCCACCGGCCAGCAAAGACCTCAACTGACCGCTGAAGGCGGTCATCCCGAGCGTGAGCGAGGGATCCGCTAGTTCCTGGCGGGTTTTGGCGTCGTCGGCTTGGCCGGCGCCGCCGCCGGTTTCGGATCGGCGCGCTGGACGCGCACCACGACGCCCAGGCGCGGACTGTCGAGGTGGTTCAGTTCGTCGCGCTTGAGCCTGCGCCGCTCGCGCAGCCGGTAGCTGCCGAGCGTTCCGTCCTCGAGCGCCTGGGTCTGCACAAAGCTCGTGTCCAGGTGCAGGTAGCGCCCCGCCATCAGCGAGACCCAGCCATCCACCGGGTAAATCTCGGCGCTGCCGGTGGCGGTGATGCTGGTCAGCGGCGTGCCTTGCTTGAGCCTGATCGCGACGCCGCGCTCCGCCGGCGGATCCGTCTGGATCCAGGCGATGCGGATCAGTGGCTGGTGGTCGCGGCTGTTGTCCAGGCGTTTCCAGGTCTCCATCATCCCGAACAGCTCGTCCTCCAGGACTTCGATGCGGGCATTGCGCAGCGGCACCACTTCCCAGGGCTCGAAGGTGCGCGCGGTGTCCGGCTGCGCCACCGGCTGCGGCGTCTCGCCGGGATCCGTGCTGGTGTCCGCGAACAGGATGAGGTCGACGCGATAGCGCTCCGCCAGTGCGGCGGAGGACTGGGCCGCGGCGAGCAACACCGCGAGGGCGAAGAAAATTCTCATGCGGAAGTGCCGGACAGTGTAGCCAACAACACGTGCGCCGCGGGCGCCCGCGCCTGTGGCGCCTCCAGCGCCGCGTGGTGGTGGAGGCGTGTCTTCCCTTCGAGACGGTAGGCCTTCGGCTGCGACTGCATCAGCCGGATCAGGGCGCGGGGTTCGACGCGCGCATCCGGTTCGAAATCCAGGGTGAGGCCCTTGGCGCCGGCGCGCACGCGGGTGACGCCGAGCTTCTGCGCCTGCGCGCGCACGCGCATCGCCTCGACCAGGCGTTGCGCCGCCTCGGGCAGCGTGCCGAAGCGGTCGACCATCTCGGAGGCGAGATCGTCGAGCGCGGTCTCGTCGGCCGCCTCGGCCAGGCGCTTGTACAGCACCAGGCGGGTGTGCACGTCGGGGATGTAGGGTTCCGGCAGCAGCGCGCTGACGCCGAGGTCCACTTCGCAGGCGCTTGCGCCGAGCGGCCGGTCCTCCAGCGCGCCGGACTTGAGGCTGCGCACGGCCGCCGCCAGCTGCTCGGCGTACAGCGTGAAGCCGACTTCCTCGATCTGGCCGCTCTGCTCCTCGCCCAGCAGCTCGCCGGCGCCGCGGATCTCGAGGTCGTGCGTGGCCAGCATGAAGCCCGAGCCGAGCTCGCCCATCGCTTCGATTGCCTCGAGGCGTTTCTGCGCGTCGGCCTTCAGCGCGCGCTTGCTCGGCACCAGGAGATAGGCGTACGCGCGGTGGTGCGAGCGGCCGACACGCCCGCGCAACTGGTGCAGCTGCGCCAGCCCGAGCTCGTCGGCACGGTCGACGATCAACGTGTTCGCGGTCGGCACGTCGATGCCCGATTCGATGATCGTCGTGCACACCAGCAGGTTGAAGCGCCGGTGGTAGAAGTCGAGCATCACCTGCTCGAGATCGCGCTCGCGCAGCTGGCCGTGCGCCACGCGCACGCTGGCCTCCGGCACGATCTGCCGGATTTCGGCGGCGCGCTTGTCGATGTCGCGCACCTCGTTATGCAGGTAGTAGATCTGGCCGCCGCGGCGCAGCTCGCGCAGGCAGGCCTCGTAGACCAGGCCGCGCTCGTGCTCGGTGACGAAGGTGCGGATCGGCAGGCGACCCTCCGGCGGCGTGGCGATGATCGACAGGTCGCGCAACCCGGCCAGCGACATGTTCAGCGTGCGCGGGATCGGCGTCGCGGTCAGCGTCAGCATGTCCACTTCGGCCCGCAGGCGTTTCAGGCGTTCCTTGTGGCGCACGCCGAAGCGGTGCTCTTCGTCGACGA
>JBOICR010000231.1:0-7681 GCA_050740195.1 Nevskiaceae bacterium
GCCGGTGCTGTGCGACCTGAAGCCCAGCGGCAAGTACGTCGCCACCGATTTCCACCAGGCCGGCGGCGTGCCGCAGGTGCTCAAGATGCTGCTGGCGCGCAAGCTCGTGCACGGCGAGTGCATGACCATCACCGGTCGCACGCTGGCGCAGGAACTCGAGCGCGTGCCGGCCGAGCCGCGCAAGGACCAGGACGTGATCCGGCCGTTCGACCGGCCGATGTACGCGCACGGGCACCTCGCGATCCTCAAGGGCAACCTCGCCCCAAGCGGCTGCGTGGCGAAGATCACCGGCCTCAAGAATCCGGTGATGACCGGACCGGCGCGGGTATTCGATTCGGAGGACGCCGCGATGAAGGCCATCCTTGGTGACAGGATCAAGGCCGGCGACGTGCTGGTGATCCGCTACGAAGGCCCGCGCGGTGGTCCCGGCATGCGCGAGATGCTGGCGCCGACGTCCGCCATCATCGGCAAGGGCCTCGGCGAGTCGGTCGGCTTCATCACCGACGGCCGCTTCTCGGGCGGCACCTGGGGCATGGTGGTCGGACACGTCGCGCCGGAAGCTTTCGCCGGCGGACCGATCGCGCTCGTCAAGAACGGCGACTCGATCACGATCGACGCGCACCGGCACCTGATCCAGCTCAACGTGCCGAAGGCCGAGCTGGCGAAGCGCCGAAAAGCCTGGCGGCAGCCCAAGCCGCGCTACACCACGGGCGTGCTGGCGAAGTACGCGAGAGTGGTCAGTGGCGCCGATACGGGAGCGGTGACCGACTGAATCGGGCCTGAAGGCGCTCCTACGGCAGGCGGAAGAACCGCTTCGCGTTGTCGGCCGTGATGTCGCCGACGTGTGCCTCGGTTTGCCCGCGCGCCTCGGCCAGCGCGCGCACCACGAAGGGCAGGAACATCGGCTCGTTGCGGCGATGCGCGGGCTTCGGCGCCGTGCGCGGCAGCAAGTACGGTGCGTCGGTCTCGACCAGCAGGCGGTCGTCCGGGATCGCCTTCACCGCTTCGCGCAGCGCCAGCCCGCGGCGCTCGTCGCAGACCCAGCCGGTGATTCCGATCGAGCAGCCCAGCGCCAGGTAATCCTCGAGCGCGGCCGCGGTGTCGGTGAAGCAGTGCACGACCACGCCGACGAGCTGCGGGCGATGCTCCTTCAGGATCGGCAGGAACTCGGCGTGCGCGTCGCGCTGGTGCAGGAATACCGGTTTGCGCGCGACGGCGGCGAGCTTCAGTTGCGCGGTGAAGGCGTGCACCTGGTCGGCGTGCGGCGAGTAGTTGCGGAAGTAGTCGAGGCCGCATTCGCCCAGTGCCACCACCTCGGTGTGCGCGGCGAGGTCGCGGAACAGCGCCGCGTGCTCTGCCGAATACTCCGTCGCGTGGTGCGGATGCAGTCCGGCGGTCGCGTACAGCACGCCGGCATGCGCCTGGGCGAGCGCGAGCGCCTTGCGCGAGCTGTCGGCGCTGCTGCCGGTGACGATGACCCGGGTGACGCCGGCACCGCGCGCGCGCTCGAGCACCGCGTCGCGGTCGTGATCGAAGGTGTCGTGCGCGAGATTCGCGCCGATGTCAATCAACGGGCGCCTCGCCGGGCGGCGCGCAGTCATGGCGCCAGATCACGCGCTGCTCGACCGTCGGCGTTTGGCCCGGCGGCAGCGGGCGCTCGAGCATGTAGACGATCTTCAGCGACAGCACGCGCTGGCCCGGCGCCGCGCGCAGGTTCCAGTCGCGGCACAGGAAGCGCGCGTATTCCTGCCGATGGATCGCGAACTGCGGATCCCAGATGCGGTTGCGGTAGGTGCGCCAGCGGATCGGCGTCTCGTGCGTGACCGAGGCGTGCTCCGGCCCGGCGTAGGACAGCGGCTCGTTCGGGCGCAACAGGTCCACCTCGGCACCGTCCTCGCGCTTGCCGGGCACGACGAACCAGCCGTCGTCGCGCTGCACCGCGAACATGTTCCAGGCCTGGTCGAGGCGCAGAATCCGGATCAGCGGCGCCTCGACCTCCGCGACCGCCGCCGGCAGCGCCCCGATCGACGCCAGGTTCCACGACAGGACCACGAACAGCATCGCCGCGGCGGTGCGCTGCGCGCCGCGCCCGCTTTCGAACGTCACGGCGCGCTCGGGCAGCAGCCAGGCCGTCAGCACGCCGAGGGCGCCACGGTGGCGCGCGACCCAGTCGTACACCGCGTTGCCCGGCCGCTCCCACAGCCGCAGTTTCGCCAGTCGCCAGGTCCAGCCGAACAGCAGCGAATGGCGCAGCAGCGCGACCCCCGCGTTCCACCGGGTGTGCGCGACGTCCTCGCCGTCGATGACGACCCAGGTGTACTGCGCCTGCATCAGCGCGCTGGCGCGCGAGCTGCCTTGGGCCGGCAGGACCTCGGTGCGCGGCAGCGCCAGGAAATGGCGCATCAGCAGGCACGACTTCAGGCAGAAGCCGCAGCCCTCGTCGTAGTAGATCTTCAGGTGCCGGCCATGATCGGCGCGCCGCGCGGCCCAGTTCCACCCCGCGTTGCCGAGCAGCACGGTCAGCGCGGTCAGGCTGGCCCACCGAAAGTGTCCGAGCTTGAAATCCAGCAGCAAGGCAATGTGCATGAGCATGAAGTAGAGCACCTGCAGCGTCAGCGCGGCCGATGCCCACGACAGGTGCCGGTCGGATTCCGGCGGTGGGCGCGTCGACAGCGCGGCGTCCACGCTCCAGCGCGCGTGGATCGGCAGGAACAGCGCCCAGAACCACAGGCACAGCATCAGGTGGTCGCCGCCACCCAGGATCATCGGGTTGCGGTTGTGCAGCGACCCGAGCAGCACGAAGGTCAGCACGGCGGCGATGCGCGTGCGATAGCCGGCCAGCACCATCAGCGCGAGCAGTGCCTGGGCGGCGATCACGGTGGACTGGAACCAGGTCTCGCCGTTGGCCAGGTGTAGCGACAGGCGCCAGCTCTCGCCGGTCTGCGCCAGCCAGGCGCGCGGCATGACGCCGAAATCCGTGTAGAAGTCGCGCACGTCCGCCAGCCGGCGCAGCAGATCGAACGCCGTGACCCCTGCGAGCATCACGCGGAACAGCGCCAGCGTGCGCAGGTCGATGCCGAACAGTTCCGGCAGCCGCGCGCGGATCGCTGCGCTGGCCTTCGCCGCGAGCACGCTCACGCGGCGCTCTTTCGCATCACGTGGCTCTCCTGCCCGCGTTCGTTCTGTCGCCCAGGAGCGACTGGCGAAACTATAGGTCGCGTATTGTTAGACTGCAAACCGTTTTGGCATCGGCAGTTGGAGCGTTCGTGCATCGCATTTCGTGCCTGCTGTTGCTGCTCGCCGCGTGCGCCGCCGCGTTCGCCGCGGACGAAGTGCGCTACGTCACCGACGAGCTGGCCATCGTGCTGCGCGACTCACCCGGCAACGACGGCGCATCGCGCGGCCAGGTGCTGACCGGCGCGCGCCTGGTCGTGCTCGAGCGCCGGCCGAACGGGTGGGCGCGCGTGCGCACCCCCGACGGCCGCGAGGCCTGGATTCCCGGGAAGTACCTGCAGCCCGAGCCGGTGGCCCGGGCGCGCGTCGCGCAGGCGGAGAAGGATCTCGCGAGCGCGCAGGCGGAGTTGAAGACGCTCCAGGAAGACAACGCGCGGCTGCTCGAGGATTTCGCGCGCATCTCCGGCGGCCAGCCGGTGGCGTCGCGCGAGCTGGTCGCCGAGAACGAGAAGATGAAGGCGCAGCTCGCCGACCACGATGTGCAACTCACCGCGGTGAAGGCACGCTACGGCGCCGAGGCCTCGCGGCAACGCATGCTGCTGATCGGCGGCGGGCTCGTCATCGTCGGCGGCGTGCTGACGCTGATGCTGCGGGTGTTGTGGCCGTCGAAGCGCCGCTATGGAGGCCTGTAATCGACCTGCCGGCTGCCGGCTCTTCCGAAACGCGCCTGCTGTCCGGCGGCGCGGGCCGGATCGAGGCGCTGGTGGCGGTGCCGGCCGGACCGCCGCGCGGCGTCGCGGTCGTGTGCCATCCGCACCCGCTGTTCGGCGGCGCGCTCACCAACAAGGTCGCCTACGCGCTGGCCTCGTGCGCGCAGAAGGCCGGGCTGGTCACGGCGCGCTTCAATTTCCGCGGCGTCGGCAAGAGTGACGGCGCGCACGACGAGGGCCGCGGCGAGACCGAAGACACGCTGGCCGTCGCGACCTGGCTGCGCGAGCGCGTACCGGGCGCCTCGCTGCTGCTGGCGGGATTCTCGTTCGGCGCGTTCGTCAGCCTGAAGGCCGCCGCGCGCGCCGTGCCGGCGTTGCAGATCAGCATCGCGCCGCCGTTCAAGTATTTCGAGGGCGAGCCGCTGCCGCCGCGCCCGGCGGCGCCGTGGCTGGTCGTGCACGGCCGCGACGACGAGGTCGTCGCCTATGAGGACACCCGCGCGGTGCTGGCACGCTACCAGCCGCCGCCCGAACTGGTCACGCTGGACGGCACCGGCCACTACTTCCACGGCCGTTTGCGGGACCTCGACGCTACGGTCGGCGGATTCATCCAGCGCCACTGGCCCGGCTAGACTACCTTCAAGCGAGTTACACACCAGGAGAACTCATGCGTAACCGGATGCTTGCCGTACTGCTGATCTGCGCCGCGCCCGCGGCGATGGCCAAGGATGTCGACATCCAGTGCATCGCGCTGCCGGGACAGTGCCAGGACGCTTTCGACGCGGTGGCCGAAGACCTCGTCTCCGCGGTCGATTACAAGGCGGTCGGCCCCGCCGAGGCCACCGGCGTGACCGGCTTCGGCATCGGCCTGGTCGCGACCTACGTGCCGGTCGATGAGGAGTGGGGGACGCTCACCGGCAGCGACTTCAATGCCGTCGGCCTGGTCGGCCTCCAGGTCACCAAGGGCCTGCCGTTCGACATCGACCTTGGCGCGTTCTACGCGACCGCGCCGGGCAGCAACGTGGACGTGATCGGCGGCGAGTTGCGCTACGCCTTCCTGCCGGGCTCGGTTGCGATGCCGGCGCTCGCGCTGCGCGTGTCGCACGTCGTCGTCAGCGGCATCGACGATTTCGACCTGGACTCCACCTCGGCCGACCTGTCGGTGTCCAAGGGCTTCGGGCCATTCACGCCGTACGGCGGCTTCGGCTACACCCGGGGCACGGCGGATCCCAATCCGGCGTCCGGCCTGAACGAGGCGGAGGTCAAGGACACCAAGATCTTCCTCGGCGCGCGCCTGAGCCTCGGCCTGGTCGAGTTCACGCCGGAGTTCACGCAGATCGGTGACGTGACGAGCTACAGCCTGCGGATGGGTTTCTCGTTCTGATCTTTCAGCGCCGCGGTGCCTCGAGCATGTACAGCGCGACCTCGGCCAGCAGGTTCGGCATCAGGCGCAGCGCGCCGCCGTCGCGGCGCGAGTGGTCCAGCAGGCTGCGCCGGCGCACGGCCCAGCCGCGCCCGCGGCACAAGTCCTCGAAGTCGGCCACCGTGCACAGGTGGATGTTGGCGGTGCCGTACCAGGTGTCGGGCAGCGCCGGCGTCGTCGGCATGCGGCCGAGCGCCAGCGCCAGGCGCACGCGCCAGTGGCCGAAGTTCGGGAAGGTGACGATGCCGGTGCGGCCGACCCGCAGGATCTCCGACACCACGCGGTCGGGATACTGCATGGCCTGCAGCGCCTGCGTCATCACGACGTAGTCGAAACTGTCGTCGCGAAAATCCTTCAGGCCGTCGTTGACGTCGGCCTCGATCACGTTGACGCCGGCGGCCAGGCACTTCGCGATGTTTTCCGGGTCGATCTCGAGACCGTAGCCGCGCACCTTGCGCGTCTTCGCCAGGTGCGCGAGCAGCGCGCCGTCGCCGCAACCGAGGTCGAGGATGCGCGCGCCGGGCGCGATCCAGTCGGTGATCAGCGAGAGGTCGGGGCGCAGCCCGTTGCCGTTCATGCGCCGGCCTCGGCCGCGACCCGGCCCAGGTAGGTGTGCAGCACGCGGTGGTACTCGGGCAGCGGCATCAGGAAGTCGTCGTGGCCGAGCTGCGAGTCGACCAGCGCGTACGAGACGTCGCGGCCGGCGTCGACCAGCGCCCGCACGATCTCGCGCGAGCGGCCCGGCGCGAAGCGCCAGTCGCTCGAGAACGCCACCACCAGGAACCTCGCGGCCGCGTGACGGAACGCCTCCGCCAGCACATCGCCGTAGTCGCGCGCCGGGTCGAAGTAGTCGAGCGCCTTGGTCATCAGCAGGTAGGTGTTGGCGTCGAAGCGGTCGACGAACGACTGGCCCTGGTAGCGCAGGTAGCTCTCGACCTCGAACTCGACCTCGTAGTTGAAGCTCATCGCGCCGGACTTCAGCACGCTGCCGAACTTCTCGCGCATCGCCGCGTCGGACAGGTAGGTGATGTGGCCGAGCATGCGCGCCAGCTTCAGCCCGCGTGACGGCACCACGCCGTGCGCGTAGAAATGGCCCTCGTGGAACTCGGGGTCCGACAGGATCGCCTGGCGCGCGATCTCGTTGAACGCGATGTTCTGCGCCGACAGCTTCGGCGCCGCGGCGATCACGATCGCGTGGCGGATGCGCTCCGGCAGGTCGATCGCCCACTGCATGACCTGGAACCCGCCGAGCGAGCCGCCGATCACGGCCGCCCACTGCGGGATGCCGAGCGTGTCGGCCAGCATCGCTTGCGAGCGCACCCAGTCGCGCACCGTGACGATCGGGAAATCCGGGCCCCACGGCCTGCCGGTGTCCGGGTTGGCGGTGTTCGGCCCGGTGGAGCCGCGGCAGCCGCCGAGGTTGTTCAGGGCGACGACGTGGAAGCGGTCGGTGTCGATCGGCTTGCCGGGCCCGATGCAGCTCTCCCACCAGCCGGGCTTGCGGTCGGAGCCGGCGTGGAATCCCGCCGCATGGTGGTCGCCCGACAGCGCATGGCACACCAGGATCGCGTTGCTGCGCGCGCCGTTGAGCGTGCCGTAAGTCTCGACCATCAGGTCGTGGCGCGGGAGCGTGCGTCCGCAGTCCAGCGTCAGCGGCCGCTCGATCGCCAGGCGGCGCGGCACGACGAGCCCGACGGAGTCGGCCGGAAGGTCCTGCGTCATCGTGTCAGGCCGAGAACAGCAGGATGCGCGCCAGCTGCAGCAGGACGATCACCACGAGCGGGGAGAAGTCGAGGCCGCTGTACGGCGGCAGCACGCGCCGCACCGGGCGCAGCAGCGGCTCGTTGATGCTCCACAGGATGCTGCCGGCGGGATTGCTCATGCCCGGGCCGATCCACGACAGCAGCACGTAGACGAACAGCGAGCCGGTGTAGACGTTGAACACCTGGACCACCAGCTCGCGCATCCCGAGCAGCAGCGCCGTCAACGTGTCGATCGGCCGGTCGAGGAAAGCCGACAGCGACAGGATGTACATCCACGCGACCAGCACTGCCCACAGGATGGCGGCGAGGTCGAGCTGCTTGTACCGCGGGATGACGTGCTGGAGCTGGGCGATCGGGTAGCGTGTCAGGTGTCCGATCACCTGCGAGATCGGGTTGTACGGGTCGGCGCGCATCAGCTGGAGCAGCACGCGCAGGATCAGCAGCCAGAGGTACAGCAGGAACACCGTGTTGATCAGGTACAGCGCGGCGTTGTACACGTTGGCGATCATGGCAGTGCGCTAGCGGACGGCGTCGCCGAGCTCGCGGCTGCGCGCGGCGGCGGCCTTGAGCGCGCCGGCGAACAGCGCGCGCAGCCCGCCGCGCTCGAGCGC